>NZ_AMXB01000018.1:0-82891 GCF_000310125.2 Thauera sp. 27 | reverse complement strand
CCGGCCGGCGATTGCCGTCGACGTCGCCATGGGGGCGCGGCTGAGTGCGGCCGTCGGTCTTGGCGACCGATGAACTGCGCCCGCCGTTGCCACGATTGCCGCCGCGCGCTGCGTCGCCGCTGGCGGCACGCCCCTGGCCCTGGCCGGGGCGCCCGCCGCCACGACGCTGCAGGGGCTCGCGCTGATGGTCGGCATCATGTGCAGCCTCGGCGCCGGCACTGGGGACGAAATCTTCCGCGGTCGCACGCTCGATGCGGCGCTTGATCAGACGCTCGATCGCCGTCAGCAGCTTGAGCTCTTCCCGGTCGACCAGCGAGATCGCGTGGCCTGCGGCACCGGCGCGGCCGGTGCGGCCGATGCGGTGCACGTAGTCCTCGGGCACATTGGGGAGCTCGAAGTTGACCACCTGCGGCAGCTGATCGATATCCAGGCCGCGTGCGGCGATGTCGGTGGCGACCAGCACGGGCAGCGAGCCGTCCTTGAACTGCGCCAGTGCGCGCGTGCGTGCGGCCTGGCTCTTGTTGCCATGGATGGCAGCCGCAGGGATGTCGTGCTTGCTGAGGTACTCGGCCAGCTTGTTGGCGCCATGCTTGGTGCGGGTGAACACCAGCGCCTGGAACCACTGCTTCTCCTTGATCAGGTGCGCCAGCAGTTCTCGCTTGTGCTTCTGGCCCACTTCGTAGACGGCCTGGTCCACTCGCTCGGCCGTGGTGTTGCGCGGTGCCACCTCCACGGTGCCAGGCTTGTGCAGCAGGCCGTTGGCGAGTTCGCGGATCTCGTCGGAGAAGGTCGCCGAGAACAGCAGGTTCTGGCGCTTCTTGGGCAGCAGGGCGAGGATCTTGCGGATGTCGCGGATGAAGCCCATGTCGAGCATGCGGTCCGCTTCGTCGAGTACCAGGATCTCCACGCCCGACAGGTCGAGCGTGCGCTGGCTGACGTGGTCGAGCAGGCGGCCCGGTGTGGCGACCAGGATGTCCACCCGCTTCTTCAGCGCACTGATCTGCGGGTTGATGTTGACACCGCCGAACATGACCAGCGAGCTCAGCGGCAGGTGCTTGCCATAGGTCTTGACCGACTCCTCGACCTGCGCTGCGAGCTCGCGCGTGGGCGTGAGGATGAGGCAGCGCGGTCGCCCGGGCGGATGCGGGTGTGCATGGGTGGCTGCCAGCATGTGCAGCACCGGCAGGGTGAAACCTGCTGTCTTGCCGGTGCCGGTCTGGGCCGCTGCGAGCAGGTCACCGCCGGCAAGCACCTGGGGAATGGCCTGGGCCTGGATGGGCGTGGGGTGGGTGTAGCCCGCCTCGCCGATGGCGCGCAGGATGGGTTCCGCCAGCGCGAGGCTGGCAAAAGTCAGTTCGGGGTTCATTCGATGGTCCGGCGCGAGCCCGTCGCGCGTTGTACGGCGACACCAATCCGGGCTGCGGGAAAGGGATCCGGGCCGAGGCCGTGCGGATCGTTTCAGGAGACGCTGCGAACGACTGGTGCACCGCAGCGAGGCTGGACTATAAGCGCTTCGTGTCCGTTTAGCGAGGTCTTTCGCACGTGCACCAAGGTAGGGGGCGGCCCACGGCTGCGCAGGGCGTGATTCTTGGTTACACTCCCCGGCTCGTCCACGACCGTGCGCCCGCCCGAATGCACGATTTCGAACCCCGATCCAGCGTCATCCGCCTGCGCGCCCGGCTCGCGCGGCGCCTGACGTGGTGGGCGATCGGCGGCGTGGCCGTGGTGCTGGCGACCGGCTTGCTGGTGTTGGTGGTCGCTGCGGCATGCGCGGCACGGGCCTGGTTGGCGATCGAGTCCGGTCAACCCGTGGAGACCGTGATGTGGGTGGGGGCGATGCTGGTCATGGCCCTCGCCGCGGTCGGTTTGCTGAATGCCTTGTCGACGGGCGTCCCAGTTGCGGAGGGTGTCCGCCTGCCGAGGGCGGTTGCGCCCGATCTGTTCGCGCTGCTGGACGAACTTGCGGCGCAGACTGCGGTAGCCCCGGTGCACGTCGTGCGCATAACCGGCGAAATCAACGCTGCCGTGATGCAGCGCCCGGCGCTGAACCTGGTAGGGCCGCTGCGGACCGAATTGCTCGTCGGTTTGCCCTTGGTGCATAGCGTCTCCCCCGAGCAGTTCGCTGCCGTGCTGGCGCACGAATTCGGCCATCTGGCTGCGCAGCGACGCGGGCGTGACGGCTGGTCCGCTCATGTGCGCGCATGGTGGGCGCGCATCCTCAATGCCGTGATCGATGATGAGGCCGGCGATGGTCGCTGGCTCGATCGTGCGGCGGAGCGCTACTTCCTGGACATGCAGCGGCTTGCGCGGATGGAGGAGTTCGAAGCCGATGCGGTGGCCGCGCGACTGGTTGGCGCCGAGTTGGTCGGCGAGACCCTCGTCGAGTTGAGCCGCAAGGCGCATTTTCTCGAGCACGACTACTGGCCGCGGGTTCAGGCCTTGCGGTCATCGGACGCCGGCTCGCGTGTGCGTCCGTTCCGTGAGATGGGGCACGGCGTGCTCGCCGGCTATGCCCAGGCTGCCGCTGCCTGCGCGGATGTCGTGGAGGGCGTGCGCGACCGGCGCCACGACCTCCACCCTACGCCGCGGCGCCGCTTGCGTGCGCTGAGGGTCGCCTGCCGGCAGTTCCAGCTGCCGTTGCCGCAGGGTGCCGGGTCGGCGGCCGAACGCTTTTTCGCCGGGCTGGTACCGACCCTGGCCTGGGTCTTCGATCGGGAGTGGTGCGAGTGCAGTCGCAGCCCCAGGCACCCGATGCTTGGTCCGGAGCAGGTGGCGTCGGTGCAGGGTTTTGTAGCCAGGCGCTGAGCGGTCTCCGGTCTTCCCGATGTTCAGCGTTCCTGGGTGCCCGCCGCGGCAGGTTGGGCTGAGGCGCGCCGGCTGCGCGCGGTCTCGAGGTGCGCACACAGTTGCTGTGCGCCGTCGAGGATGCGCGGCGTGTGGCGCTGGAGCAGGTCGGGCGGTACGAAGAACAGGTTGTCTGCAGTCGTGGCGGCCAGGGCCGGCCAGCGCTTCCATTCGTCCAGCCATTCGGGGCGCGCCTCGCCCATGCCGCTGGCGACGATCGCCTCAGGATTGGCAGCGAGTACGCCCTCAACGCCGATGGTGGGGGCCAACTGCGGCAGCGTCCCGAATACGTTCTGTCCGCCGCAAAGACGGATCACGTCTGCGATCAGGTGCTCGTCGTTGATTGTCATCAGCGGCCGATTCCAGATCTGGTAGAAGGTGCGTACGGGCGCTTGCTCGCTGTAGCGTGCGCGCAGTTCGGCGTGACGCTGGCGAAAGGCGCTGGCGTTGGCGTTGGCCACTGTGCTGCTGCCAGCCAGCGCGCCCAGGGACTCCAGGCTGCGGGCCACGTCGTCCAGGCTGCGCGGCTCGTTGATCCAGATCGGGATGCCGAGCGCCTGCAGGCGCTCGAGGTGCTGGCCGCGGTTGCCGCTGCGCCAGCCGACGACCAGGTCGGGGCGCAGTCTCGCCACCGCCTCAAGGTCGACCTGGGTGTAGCTGCCGACCTGGGGCAGTTCGCGCGCCGCCGGGGGGTAGTCGCTGTAGGCCACTACGCCGACGACATGCTCGCCTGCGCCGGCCGCGAACAGGAGTTCGGTGACGTGCGGCGCAAGGCTGACGATGCGCTGTGCAGGGCGTTGCAGGCGCACGACCTTACCGGCATCGTCGGTCAGTTCGATCTGCGCCAGCGCGGTGCCGGAACTGGCCAGCACCAGCGCGGCCGTCACGCGGGCGGCAGTGCTCAGGCACGCGCCGATGTGGCGGGTGGGGGACGATGCTTGATTCATTACGACGATGTTCCTCGGGTTGCGGTGACGGCGGGCCAGCACGGATCAGGTGCTGCTGGCAGCGGCGATGGTACTGGCGGCGCAGGCGCTGAGGGCAGTTTCGAGGCGCGCCCACTCCGCCTCGTTGGCCGGTAGGCCGAAGCGCACGGCGGGTGGGTGTTCGAACAGGCGGGTGAGAATGCCTTGCTGCGCAAGTCGCGCGTGCAGCACACCGGCGTCGCTGCGCGCGATCCATTTGAACAGGGCCGGGCCGCGCGGCTGGCCGCAGCCGGTGTCTCGCAACAGGCGCGCCAAGCGCGCGCCGGCCATATCCAGCCTGCGCCGAGTGTCGTCCTGCCAGGCGCGGTCCAGCAGGGCATGGCGGGCGGCATGGCGGGCCGGGCCGCTGACGGTCCAGGGCCCCAGCCGTTCGGCCAGTGCTGCACGCACTGTGGCGGGTGCCAGCACGAAGCCGACGCGTGCGCCGGCGAGGCCGAAGAACTTGCCGATCGAGCGTAGCACCACCAGGCCGTCGGTGCCCGCCAGCGTGGCCAGGCTGGCCTCGGGGGTGGTATCGATGAAGGCCTCGTCGACCACCAGCCAGCCACCACGTGCGGCGAGCCGGCGGTGCGCGGCGAGCAGGCGTTCGCGTGGGAACAGCGTGCCGGTGGGGTTGTTTGGCTGCACCACGACGATGATGTCATTGCTTGCGGCGACATCGTCGAGCGCTTCGGCGGCAAAGCTGCTTGCGTTGTGATGGCGCCAGGCGTGCGCATGTTCTGCATAGCTGGGGGCAAGCACGCTCACGCGCACACCCGGGAGCACTTGGGGCAGGGCCTGGATCGCCGGCTGCGAGCCGGCCACCGGCAGCAGCGCAGCGGTGCCGAAGTAGCCTGCAGCGGCGGCTTCGAGGCCGTCGTCGTCCTCCGGCAGCCGTTGCCAGGTCTCGGCCGGAATGGGCGGCACCGGATAAGGGTGCGGGTTGATGCCTGTGGACAGGTCGAGCCAGTCCGTGAGCGCGATGCCGTACTGCTGTGCGGCTCGCCTGAGCCGACCGCCATGTTCGATCATGCCTGCAGTCCTCCATGCACCTGCACGGCCAGAGCGAACAGCAGTGCGAGCCCCAGCCACAGCAGCACGCCGTGGCGCACGAGGGCGACGGCGGCGCGGATCGTCGCCGCATCGGGTGCCGCGCCGGTGCCCAGCGGTGGGCGCTGTTCGAGCTTGCCGTGGTACACCGCGGGGCCGCCGAGGGCGACGCCAAGTGCGCCCGCGCCTGCAGCCATCACTGGACCGGCATTCGGGCTGTCCCAGGCCGGGGCCTGGCGGCGCCAGCATGCGAGCGCACTGCGGGTGCGGCCAAGCACGGCATAGGTGAGCGCGGTGAGGCGGGCAGGCACGAGGTTGAGCAGGTCGTCGATGCGCGCTGCGGCCCAGCCGAAGCGCAGGTAGCGTGGGGTGCGATAGCCCCAACTCGCATCCAGCGTGTTGGCCAGGCGGAACAGCAGGGCACCGGCGCCGCCGGCGACGACGAACCAGAACAGCGCGCCGAACACCGCGTCGTTGCCGTTCTCGAGCACCGACTCGGTCCCGGCGGCGGCAACGCCGGTGGCGTCCAGACTGGCGGTGTCGCGGCTGACGATCCAGCCCACGCGCTCGCGCGCCTGCGCCAGCTCGCCGGTGGCGAGTGGGGCTGCGATCGCCTCGGCATGCTCGGCGAGACTGCGCGCGCCGAGTGCGAAGTAGAGCAGGGCGATGTCGACCGCCCAGTGCGCCCACGGCGTCAGAGCGCGCAGGACGAGCACGAGTCCGACCCAGGGCAGTACCGCCACCGACCAGGCCAGCACGCCGGCCAGGCGCCCGTCGCCGGCGATGCGGCGTACAGCGGACTCGACCGCAGCTGCCCAGCGGCCGAAGCCGACGAGCGGGTGCAGGCGGCGTGGCTCGCCCAGCAGGCGGTCGGCGAGCACACCGGCGGCGAGCTTGCAGGTGAGGACGAGGGCGGGCGTGATCGGCATGGGGCGGTGGGTAGCGCTTGGCGCTTCAATCAATCGTGGGAGCAAGCGGCGCCAGCCGCGCGGTATTGGTCGTCCAGGCGCTTGCCTAGACATGCATGCAGGGGGCGGTCATCTCTGCCCGGGACCCGCAGTGGCGGAATCGGCGATAATCCGCCCCCTTCCTGAAGAACGTGATTTTACGCGATGTCTCCTCCTCTGACCCTGATGGTGCAAGGCACGACCTCCGATGCGGGCAAGAGCACGCTGGTGGCAGGACTGGCCCGCGTGCTGCGCCGGCGCGGCCTGAAGGTGGCGCCGTTCAAGCCGCAGAACATGGCGCTCAACTCAGCGGTCACCGCCGACGGTGGCGAGATCGGTCGTGCCCAGGCGCTGCAGGCCCTGGCCGCCGGCGTTGTGCCGCACACCGACTTCAACCCGGTGCTGCTCAAGCCCTCGAGCGACATCGGCGCCCAGGTCATCATCCACGGGCGCTCCACGGCGAACCTGTCGGCGCGCGATTACCACGCCTACAAGCCCACCGCGATGGCCGCCGTGATGCAGAGCTGGGGCCGGCTGTGCGCCGCCTACGACGCCGTGCTGGTGGAGGGGGCCGGCAGCCCGGCCGAGATCAACCTGCGCGACCGCGACATCGCCAACATGGGCTTTGCCGAGGCGGCCGACGTGCCGGTGGTGCTGGTCGCCGACATCGACCGCGGCGGTGTGTTCGCCCACCTGGTCGGAACCCTGGAACTGCTTTCCGCGAGCGAGCAGGCGCGGGTGAAGGGCTTTGTCATCAACCGTTTTCGCGGCGACATCGGCCTGCTGCAGTCCGGCCTGGACTGGCTCGAGGCGCGCACCGGGCGCAAGGTGTACGGCGTCATGCCCTACCTGCACGGTCTGTTTCTCGATGCCGAGGACGGGCTCGCCGACGCCGCCGCCGACGTGGCGGCCGGCAGCGGAGCGCTCAAGGTGGTGGCGCCGGTCTACCCGCGCATCTCCAATCACACCGATCTCGATGCCTTGCGCCTGCATCCGCAGGTCGATTTCCACTGGGTCGGGCCCGGGCAGGCGATCCCGCCCGCCGACCTGATCGTGCTGCCGGGCTCCAAGAGCGTGCAGGCCGACCTCGCCTGGCTGCGTGCGCAAGGCTGGGAGGCGGCCATCCTGCGCCACCTGCGCTACGGCGGCCGCGTGGTGGGCATCTGCGGCGGCTTCCAGATGCTGGGGCAGACGCTGGCCGACCCGCTTGGGCTCGAGGGCCCGCCCGGCAGCAGTGCCGGACTCGGTCTGCTCGACATGGACACGGTACTCGAGCGCGACAAGCAACTTTGCAACGTGAGGGGCAGTCTGAGCGTGGAGCTTGACCACGGCCAGGCTGCAGTTGCCGGCTACGAGATCCACATGGGGCGGTCGGCAGGGCCGGCGCTGTCGCGCCCGGCCCTGGTGGTCGATGACGGTGCCGGCGCGCGTACCGATGGCGCGCTGTCCGCCGATGGCCGCATCCTCGGCACCTATGTGCACGGGTTGTTCGATGCGCCGGAGGCACTGGCCGCGCTGCTCGCCTGGGCCGGGCTGGAGCGAGTGCAGGCAGTGGACCTGGCGGCGCGTCGCGAGGCCGACATAGACCGCCTCGCCGATGCCGTCGAGCGCCATCTCGATGTCGACGCCTTGTTCGACGGCAAGCTCCCGGCACTCAAGATCAACGCACAGGATTTCGCATGACCGAGCCGACCCCCACACCCGCACACGGCGCCGAGGCCTCCCCGCTCGGTCGCCCGGTGGCGTATCGCGACACCTATGCGCCCGAGCTGCTGTTCCCGATCGAGCGCCAGCTCAAGCGCGCCGAGCTTGGCATCGCAGTCGGCGCGCTGCCCTTCTTTGGCGAGGATTCATGGAATGCCTACGAGCTGTCCTGGCTTGACCCCCGCGGCAAGCCGGTCGTAGCGTTGGGCGGGTTCCGCGTGCCGGCAGATTCGCCCCGGCTGATCGAGTCGAAATCGCTCAAGCTCTATCTCAACGCCTTCAACCAGCAGCGCTGTGCTTCGCTTGAAGAGGTGACGCAAACGATCGCGCGCGACCTGTCCGCTGCCGCCGGCGCGACTGTCGCCGTTTCCGTCGTCCCGCTCTCGGCGCGGCCGCAGCGCCACAGCGCCTATCCGGAGGGGCACTGCCTCGATGAGCTCGATATCGGTATCGATCGCTACCAGCCCGATCCCGGCCTGCTGTCTGCGGCAGGCGAAGAGGTCGCCGAGACGCTCTACTCGCACCTGCTGAAATCGAACTGCCTGGTGACCGGCCAGCCCGACTGGGGCACGCTGGTGGTGCGCTACCGCGGCCCGGCGATCGATCGCGAGGGCTTGTTGCGCTACATCGTCTCCTTCCGCGACCACAACGAGTTCCACGAGCAGTGCGTCGAGCGTGTGTTCTGCGATCTCATGGCGCGTTGCCGGCCTTGCGAGCTGGCGGTGTGGGCACGCTACACGCGGCGCGGCGGACTCGACATCAACCCTTTTCGCGCCAGTCACGCCCATCTGCGTGCGGACGAGGCGATGGAGGTCAGGCAGTAAGTGGCGCTGTCCTTGATTTTCGTCGTGGATTAATGCGCAACAGCGTTTTGCTTATGAGGTGGATCAATAGGCAAGGGGGGCGGGCTGGGTTAACATCGCGAGGCTGTCTCAACCAACACCACGAGGTAAGGAAGATGAAGGTTTTCGTTGCTGCTGCAGTTGCTGCAGGTCTCCTCTCCGCTGCGCCGGCGTTCGCGTCCGCCGAGCTGGCCAAGGCCAAGAACTGCATGGCCTGTCATGCAGTGGACAAGAAGCTCGTCGGCCCCTCCTACAAGGATGTCGCTGCCAAGTACGCAGGCCAGGGCGATGCGGTCGAAGTGCTCGCCGCCAAGATCCAGAAGGGCGGTTCGGGTAACTGGGGTCCGGTGCCGATGCCGCCCAACCCGCAGGTGAATGACGCCGACGCCAAGGCGCTGGCCGAGTGGGTGATGGCGCAGAAGTAAAAGCGCGTTACCCCACCGCCGCAGCGGTGGGGGTCGTGCATCGATGGCCGGCCTTGCCGGCCATTTTCAATGGGGTTGGGCGAACAGCAACTCGGGGCTGCGCAGCCAGGCTTCGGCCGCGGCAGCGGGTGCCGGGCGCGCGAACAGGTAGCCCTGCATGACATCGCAGCCCAGCGTGCGCAGTGCGTCTGCCTGCTCGATGTTCTCCACGCCCTCGGCCACCAGGTCGAGTTCGAAGCCGCGCGCAATGCCGGTGATCGCCGAGATGATCGGGTTGGTCATCGGCCCTTCCAGGTCGCGCACGAAGCTGCGGTCGATCTTCAGTGTGCTGACCGGGAACTTCTGCAGGTAGGCAAGCGCAGAGTAGCCGGTGCCGAAATCGTCGATGGCCACGCTCAGGCCCGCGGAGCGCAGGCCGCGCACCTTGCTGGCGACACCGGCCGTGTCGTTCATCATGATGCTTTCGGTGATCTCGATCTCGAGCGCCTCTGGCGCGACCTCGTGGCGGTCGAGGCAGGCGGTGATGGTGTCGACGATGTCGGTGCGCAGGAAGTCGTGCGCCGACAGGTTGATCGACATGCGCGGGGGTTCGACGCCGTTGCGCTGCCATTCGGAAATCTGGTTGCAGGCGCGCTCGAGCACCCAGGCGCTGATCTCGCCGATCAGCCCCACCTCCTCTGCGACCTGGACGAAGGTGCCTGGGGGCACGGCACCGAGCGAGGGGTGGTTCCAGCGCAACAGGGCTTCCAGGCCGACGATGCTGCGCTTGCTGAAGCTGACCTGGGGCTGGTAATGCAGCTCGAGCTCGTTGCGGGCGATCGCGCTGCGCAAGTCGTTCTCGAGTGCGATGCGGTCGCGGTGGCGGCTGTTGAGCTCCGGGTCGAAAAAGCGGAAGGCGTTCTTGCCCGAGCGCTTGACCTGGTACATCGCGACGTCGGCGTTGCGCGTCAGCTCTTCGGCCGTGCTGCCGTCGCGCGGGAAGAGTGCGATGCCCACGCTCACCGTGGCGCGGAAATCGCCCTGGCTCAGCTTGATGGGCGGCGTCAGCGTGTCGAGGATCTTGCGTGCGATGACCTTCGCGTCCTCGGGCTGGTTGATGTCGGGCAGCAGCACGGTGAACTCGTCGCCGCCGAGGCGGGCCAGGGTGTCGCCGCGGCGCAGCGTTGCCGACAGGCGGCTGGCGATCGAGCGCAGCAGGTTGTCGCCCTCGGCATGGCCGAAGGTGTCGTTGACGAGCTTGAAGCGGTCCACATCGATGAACATCACCGCCAGTGCGCCGGTACGGCGCTGGGCCTGGGCGATGGCCAGTTCCAGGCGGTCCTTGAACAGCACGCGGTTGGGCAGGTGCGTGAGCTGGTCGTGGTAGGCCTGGAAGGAGATGATCTCCTCGGCGCGCTTGCGTTCGGAAATGTCGCGCGCCACGCCGTATAGGCCGACGACCCGGCGGTCGTTCTCGTGGGTGAGCATCGGAATGCCGGTGAGCGATACGGTGACGCTGTCGCCATCGCCGTCGGGGTGGTGGCGACGCAGGCGCAGTTCGACGTTGAAGCTCTCCCCCGGCAAGCTGCTCGGCTGGCTGAGCAGGCCGAAGATGCGGTCGAGGTCCTCGGGCATCACCAGCGTGGTGAAGGGGCGCCGCATGAGTGCGCTGCGTTCGTAGCCGAGCAGGGCCTTGACGCGTGGGTTCAGGTAGCTGAAGCGGCCCTCGCTGTCGAGGGTGAAGATGAGGTCGGGCGAACTCTCGACCAGGTAGCGGTGCAGCCGCTCCGAGGCCTTGAGGCGCTGGCTCATCAGGCGGTTGGTCTTTTCGAGCGCACCCTTGTGCAGTGCGCCGTCAACCGCCCGCTGCAGCTGGGCGACGTGGTAGGGCTTGCGCACGTAGTCGTCGGCGCCCTTGCGCAAGGCGCCGATCGCGGCGTCGATCGTGTCTTCGCCGCTGATGATGACCACGGCCTCGTCACGCTGGTTGTCGCCCAGCCAGTCGAGCAGCGCGAGGCCATTTGCGTCTGGCAGACGGTAATCGAGCAGGATGAGGTCGTAGTGACGCTGCAGCAGGCGGTCTATGGCCTCGCCGATGCTGCCGCACTCGTCGAATAGCCGCCCCGGGCGCGCGAGCACGTGGGGAAAGGTCCGGCGCAAGGCCGGATCATCATCGACGACGAGGATGCGGAAGGTGGCGGTGTCAGCGTCCGCAGCGCCTTCGACCTGAGGCCGGAACGGTTGCTCAGCCGGAGTGACCATGGCTCTCAGGGCAGTGTAAGCAGATGTGTTGTCCGCCCTCATGATGCAACACTCAGGCCGTTTGTTCCAGCGGAACGAAGATCTGGAAGCTCGTCCCGGTGCCCGCCTGGCTCCGGCACAGCAGCGTGGCGCTCCACTGGGCGAGGATGTCCCGCACCACGGCAAGCCCGACGCCCTGGTGGTTGCCGCCCTTGGCGCTGGGGCGCGCGCTGAGGAGGTCGTCGAGGCGGTCCGTCGGCAGGCCCGGGCCGTTATCGACGAAGCGGATCTCGAGGCAGTTGCGGCCGTCCACATTGACCTGCGGAAACACTGAGATGACCAGGCGCTGACCAGGCTGCAGCGCCTCCGATGCATTGCGCAGCAGGTTCAGCAGGACTTGCTTGAGTGCGGACGCGGGTATTGCGGCAGTCGGTACGTCGCGTGCGGCGCGCAATTCGAGCTGAAGATCGCGGCTGCCGAACAGCGGCTCGCCGTACAGCGTACGCATGTCGAGGAGCAGTTCGGGAACCCGGCAGTAGCGCGGCTCGGCCGTGTCGGTGGGGAGCTCGGCGGCGCTGCGCAGCAGGTTGTCGATGCGGTCGAGCTCGGCATTGAGCAGGCTCATTTCGTCCTGCAGCGGAGCGTCCTCCGGGCGTTGCTGGACGAGCATGCCGAGCCGGCTCTTGAGGACGGTCAGCGGGTTGGCGGCCTCGTGGGCAATCTTGCGCACATGCTCGCGGAAGCGTTGCTGCAGCATCGCCTCGCGCGCGGCGATCTCGTTGCGTTGGCGGGCAACGTTGCGCAGTGCTCGGGCGGCGGCACCCAGCAGTGCGGCGTAACGCCAGCGCAGCTCGCTGTCGAGCGCGTTCTCCGAAGGCGCCGGGATGAGTGCCACTGCGGCATCGTGGCCGCTGGACAGCGGCAGGCAGTGGAAACCATGCTGGCCCAGCCAGCGTGCGATCTGCCAGTCGGCCACGCTGCGCCCCGGTGCGCCGCCGGCGGGAATGAAGGAGGTGGGCAGTTCGCTGCGCGTGCTGAGTGCGATGCAGCTGGCCTCGTCTTCGAGGCGCAGGCTCAGTTCGGCGATCAGGGCCTCGGTGCTGCCGCAATCGGCCTCCAGCAGCGGGCGCAGCAGTCCGTCGCCGTCGACACCGAGCAGGACCGGGGGCGTATGCAGGCCGAACAGCGGGCAGGCCAGCTGCAGGCGTGCCTTGATGGCGGCCGTGTCGAGGTCTACGAATGCCGCGGTGAGCAGGCCCAGCATGCCTGCGCTGCGATAAGGGTCGTCGGACAGCCGCGCAGGCGGGTGAGGCGTGGTTTGCAGGGGTGATCCTGCGGGCGGATAGACGGCATGCCCCGACACGATGTAGCCGACATCCGTGCGCAGGCTGAGCACCGCTTCCGCTGGCAGGCCGGCGAGTCCGGAGACGCGTGCGATGTGCGCTTCCCAGTCGTCGGCGGTGAGCAGGTCGGCGGCGGAGAGGAGCGCGAGCAGGGGGTGAGCACCGGTTGCGCGTTCATCGGCCAGGCCAGCGAGTTCGAGGCCGTCTGCGAGGCTGGCGGGCAGGCCGCAGTCACGCATCAGGCTGTGGTACGGGGGGCGGCGGCCGTCGCGGCATGAGCCGGGGCGGGACAGCCCGCGCCACAGGCCACCCAGATAGGCCTCGTCCGGGCGCGGGTAGCCGGACTCGATCGCCAGGTGCATGGCGCACTCTGCGCGCAGCAAGGCCTTCGTGCCGGCTTCGGCATTGCCGTTGCCGAGGTGGCCGAGACCCAGTAGCCAGGCGCGCAGCAGGTCGGTGCCGATATCCTCCAGCCTGCGCCGCAGGGCGCTGTTGATCCCGCCGTCGAGCTCTCCGGCGGCAAGCGGGCGCGCGATCAGCAGCGCCAGGCTGAGTGCCGGGTCGCGTGCAGCGACCAGGGCCACCTCGGGCCAGTTCGGCGCCGCTGCGTCGAGCAGGCGCAGGATGGTGGATGCGCCATCCGGAACGGGCTGCAGCTCGAAAGCACTGAAGGTGGCAGGGAGCATTCGGTGGCGAGGCGGTTGGATGGCGCAGGAGCCACGATTCTAGCCCGAGCCATGTGCAGCGGGCGTGATCCATGCCGCGGCCGCGTGTGTGCGGGCTCGGCTCAGGCCTGCATGCTGTCGGCGAAGTTCAGCCCCAGCAGCTGGGCCCGGTTGATGCGCTCGAAGGGGATGTGCAGGTCGGTCGCGACCTTGGCGAGGGTGCTGGCGTCGAAGCTTTCGCAGGCTTGTGCAAGCTTGAGGAAGGGGCCGAACTCGCCCTGGCCGTAGAGCAGTGCTTCGCTGACGTTGGCGGGCAGGTTCATCTGCTCGAGCACTTCCTGCATGGAGGTGCCGAGCAGCAGGTGCAGCAGCGAGAAGGCGCCGGTGATGAACAGGTTGTCGCGCTCGGATGCGTCGAAGTACGCCGAGCCCACCTCCTCCATGAAGCGGCCGCGCGCGATCGCCGTCTGCATCATCGCCGGCGCGCTGGGATCGCGGCTGGCCGTGACCAGCAGCAGCGACAGCCACTTGTTCAGGGCGTCGTAGCCGAGGATGCTCACTGCGTGGCGGAAGGACTGGATCTCGCACATCAGGCCGAAACCGGCCGAGTTGATGTAGCGCAGCAGCTTGTAGGACAGCGCCACATCCTGCTTGAGCACCGCCTCGATGTCGCGCACCTCGCTGTTGTTGCGGACCAGGTTGAGCAGCCGCACGATCTGTGCGTGCCCGGGATTCAAGGCCTTGGCGGGCGGGTTGCCGTGCAGGAAGAACCAGCCCGAGGCGCCGTCGAAGCCCGCACCGACGGCTTGGCGGAAGGCGCCGATATCGGCCAGGCCCCAGGCCATGGTCAGGCCGGGTGAGCCGGCAGGGGCGGTGTTGCGACGCCCGTCCATGAGCACGAAACGCCAATCCACGCCGGCTGGCAGGGCGGTGCCGGGCGAGAACCAGGTCAGGCACATGCCCGTGCCGGCTTCCTGCAGCCGCGCCATGAGCGCCTGTGTCTGCGGGTGTGCCAGGGTTTGCGCCGGGATCTCGATGGTGGCGTTCTCGGGCAGCGCCCACTCGAGCAACTCCGGGGTCGGCACCAGGCGGCCGAGACTGACGAACACCGGGTGATGGCTGGGCCAGACTTCGGTCTGGGTCGCGAGCGCCTCGACCACCGACGCCACGTTGGGGCCATGGGCGATGATGCGGTTGGCCGTGATGGCGCGGTTCTTGTTGACGACCGGCTCGCGGGTCAGCAGGGTGGTCTGGCTCATCGAGCGCTCCAGGTGGGGCGGTTCAGTTCGTCGGCTGGGCGAAGGTGAAGGCGTCGGCGAAGAACGCGTCCTCGGGCAGGCTGCGGCTGGCGACGAAGCTCGAGCGCGCGGCGTCGATCATCGCCGGAGCGCCACAGGCGTAGATCTCGTGTGTCGAGAGGTCGGCAAAGTCGTCGAGCACGGCCTGATGGACCAGGCCGCGCCGTCCTGTCCAGGCGTCGTCGGGCTTCTCATCGGACAGTACCGGGATGTAGCGGAAGCCGGGCAGGCGGCCCTCCCAGTCGCGCGCGAGTGCGTCGAGATAGAGCCCGGCGCGGTCGCGCGCGCCCCAGTAGAGCGTGATCGGGCGCTGCAGGCCGATGTGCAGCGCATGCTCGATGAGGCCCTTGATCGGTGCGAAGCCAGTGCCACCTGCCACCATCACGATCGGTCGCGCGGAGTCCTCGCGCAGCCAGAAGCTGCCGAGCGGACCTTCGAAGCGCAGGATCTCCTTCTCCTTCATGGCCTCGAAGACGTGGCGCGTGAAGCGGCCGCCATCGATGCGGCGGACATGCAGCTCGAGGTGGCCGGCGTCATGCGGGGCGTTGGCGATCGAGAAGCTGCGCCGGGCGCCGTCGGCGAGCAGGATGTCGATGTACTGGCCGGCGCGGAACTTGAAGGCTTCGCTGGCCGGCAGCTTGAGGTCGATCAGCATCACGTCGTCGGCCAGGCGCTGCAGCCGCTGCACGCGACAGGGCAGCTTGCGCACCGGGATGTCGTCCGCACGGCTTACATTGCGTGCCTCGATGACGAGGTCCGAGACCGGCTCCGCGCAACAGAACAGCGCGTAGCCCTCGGCGCGCTCGGCCTCCGGGAGGGCGCCTTCGGAGTGCGGGCCGTGTACCACCTCGCCTTCGAGTACCTTGCCCTTGCAGGCGCCGCAGGCGCCATCGCGGCAGCTGTGCGGGAGCAGCAGCCCCGCGCCAAGCGCGGCCTCGAGCACGGTCTGTCCGGCTTCGGCGTCGAATTGGTGGTTGCCGGGCTGAAGTGAAATCCGGTGGTTCATGGTGCGTGAGATAATGCCTTGATGAAAAGAGTCCTGATCGTTGGCAGTGGCGACGTGGCCCGGCGCGCACTGCCCTGGCTGACGCGTCGTTTTCGCGTTTTTGCGCTCGTTCGCAATCGCGAGGCATGCGCTCAGCTGCGTGGCGCCGGTGCCATCCCGATCGTGGCCGATCTCGATGATGCGCGCAGTCTGGCCCGTCTGGGTGGCGTCGCCGACGCCATCCTGCACTTTGCACCGCCGCCCGGCGCCGGTGAGGGCGACCCGCGGACGAAGCGCCTGCTGGCTGCGCTCGGAGCGCGCCGAAGTCTACCACAGGCCCTCGTATACATAAGCACGACAGGGGTTTACGGCGATTGTGCAGGTGCGCGGGTGGACGAGCTGCGGCCCTGTCGGGCGCAGACGGCACGTGCGCGGCGCAGGGTCGATGCAGAGCAGCGTCTGCGCGCTTTTGGCGGACGCACAGGGGTGCGGGTATCGGTGCTGCGCGCGCCTGGCATCTATGCGGCCGACCGCCTGCCGCTCGACCGGCTGCGGCGCGGTGATCCGGTGCTGTGTGCCGAAGACGATGTCCATACCAACCACATCCATGCCGTGGATCTCGCTCGCCTGGCCTGTCTGGCGCTCTTTCGTGCGCTCCCCGGTCGTGTGTATAACGTCAGCGACGATTCGGACATGAAGATGGGCGACTACTTCGATGCGGTGGCCGATGCGTTCGCCCTCGCGCGGCCGCCTCGCCTCGATCGGCGGCAGATCGTCGAGCGACTGTCGCCCGTCACGCTGTCCTTCATGAGCGAATCGCGCCGGATCGACAACCGTCGCATGAAGCGGGAACTGCGTGCGCAGCTTGCCTATCCGACCATCTCTGCTGGCCTGGCTGCAGCGCGTGAGTGCGTCGTTGCGCCCGGCTGAGGCGCTGCCTACGGCTGCGCCGCCTGGCGACATCCTTTTTTCTGGAGCACGTTCTGCACATGCTGACTCTCAAGGCCTTGCACATCATCTTCGTCGTGAGCTGGTTCGCCGGCCTGTTCTATCTGCCGCGTCTGTTCGTCAATCACGCGATGGTCGACGACATCGCGACACGCGAGCGCCTGGCGATGATGGAGCTGAAGCTCTATCGCTTCATGACCCCGCTCGGCATCCTCGCCGTCGGCCTGGGGTTCTGGCTGTGGTTCGGCTACGGATTTGCCGGTGGCTGGCTGCATGTGAAGACCTTGCTCGTGCTGGTGCTCGTCGGCTACCACCTGTACTGCGGCCGGCTGATGCGCGACTTCGCCGCAGGCCGCAACGCCCGCTCGCATGTCTGGTACCGCGTGTTCAACGAGGTTCCGGTGCTGATCCTGTTCGTCGTCGTCTTCCTCGTTGTGCTCAAGCCGTTCTGATGGTGGGTTCAGGCAAGACGAAGGATCAGGAGGAGACACGATGCTGCAAGAGACAGCAGGCATGACGGACAGGCCGGTCGACCTGGCCGAGTACAACTGGCAAGCCCATTCGGTCCTCATCGTCGATGACGAGGAGGGCATGCGCAACTTTCTCGAGCGCACGCTCGCGCGCCGCTGCGGCATGGTGCAGAGCGCGGGCGATGCCGAGCATGCGGCCGCGCTCATGGCGCGCCTGCATTTCGATCTGCTAGTGCTGGACATCGCGCTGCCGGGCAAGTCGGGCATCGAGTGGCTTCATGAGCTGCGCGAGCACGGCTATACCGGCGATGTGATCCTGATGACCGCGTTCGCCGACATGGAGACTGCGATCGACGCGCTACGGGGTGGTGCCTCCGACTTCATCCTCAAGCCTTTCCGGGTCGATCAGATCCTGAACTCGATCAAGCGCTGCTTCGAGCGCGCTCGTCTTGCACGCGAGAACTTCGTGCTGCGCCGCGAGCTCGCCGGCCTGGCTGCCGATCCGATGGGGCTGGTGGGCCACTCGGCGGCGATCGAGCAGTTGCGCGGGCTGGTGCGGCGTGTCGGGCAGATGCCCAGCACTGTCCTGTTGCTCGGTGAGTCGGGCACGGGCAAGGAGGTCGTGGCGCGCGCATTGCACCAGACCAGTCCGCGTGCGCAACGGCCCTTCGTGCCGCTCAACTGCGCCGCGATCGCCTCCGAGCTGATCGAGAGCGAGCTGTTCGGTCATGTGAAGGGCGCGTTCACCGGAGCGGGCGAGAGCCGCAATGGCTTGTTCTACTACGCTCACGGTGGCACCTTGTTCCTGGACGAGATCAGCGAGCTGCCGCTGGCCATGCAGACCCGGCTGCTGCGCGTGATCGAGGAGCGCAAGCTGCGCCCGGTCGGTTCCGAGCGCGAGGTGCCGGTGGACGTGCGCATCATCGCCGCTTCCAATCGCGACCTTGCGGCCGAAGTCCAGGCCGGGCGCTTTCGCCAGGATCTCTACTATCGCCTTGCGGTGGTGGACATGCGCCTGCCGCCCTTGCGCGAGCGCGTCGAGGACATCCCCGATCTCATGCATCACTTCATGGGGCCGCTCGCGGTCCAGCTCGGCGTGGCGCAGCTGCCGCTGTCGCACGGCGTCGTCAGCCGCTTGCAGCGCTATGCGTGGCCGGGCAATGTGCGCGAACTGCGCAACTACGTCGAGCGTTCGATGATCCTCGGTTGCTTCGCCACCGATTGCTTCGCCGAGACAGACCACGACACCGCTCCGCCTGCGGACGAGCTCGAGCTCACCTTGTCTGCGGTCGAGCGCCGCCACATCGAGCGTGTTACCGAGGCCTGTGCGGGCAACAAGACCGAGGCCGCACGCCGCCTGGGGGTGTCGCGCAAGACCCTGGAGCGCAAGTTCGCCGAGTGGGCCGAGGAGGCACCTGCGCCTGATCTCGTGCGGCGTGCATGAGCCCGGCAGGCATCAACGGCGGGCGAGGCTGAGCGTGACCGGGCTGGATTGGTTGCGCAGCTCGGTACGGGCCAAGCTGCTTTGCCTCGTGCTGGCGCCGCTGATGCTCGGTTTCCCCGTCATGATGGGGCTGGTGTGGTACTGGGGCGAGGCCTACTACCACCGTCTGATGGTGTCTCGTGTCGGCAGCGACCTGGTCACGGCCAACGCCTACTTCCAGCGCGTCATCGACGGTGTGGGCGGCGGCGTCGATGCGCTGGCGGCGTCACAGGCGCTGTCCGTCGCGCGCGAGGGCGATACACTGCCGGCCTTGCTTGGGGCGCAGCAGACCCGGCTCGGACTCGACTTCCTCAACCTGCTAGATGCCGAAGGCCGCGTGCTGCACGCCGCGACCGGGACGGCGGCGGGCAGTGCGCGCAGCGCCTGGCCGATCGTCGCACGCGCGCTCGAGTCGGGCGGCGGCGCGGTGATCGAGCGCTTTGAGCCTGATGACCTGCTGGCGCTCGCGCCGGCGCTGCGCGAGCGCGCACGCCTGCCTTTGATCGCCACCGAGCGCGCGCAGCCCGACCTGCGCCAGGAAGAGTCGCGCGGTCTCGTCATCCACGCCGCGGCGCCGGTGCGCGATGCGCTGGGCAGGCAGGTCGGCGTGCTCGAGGGCGGCGTACTGCTCAATGGCAACCTCGGCTTCGTCGACACGATCAATGCCATCGTCTACCGCGAGGGGGCCCTGCCTGAGGGCAGCGAGGGTACGGCCACGCTCTTCGTCGATGACACGCGGATCGCCACCAATGTGCGTCTGTTCGCGGATGTGCGCGCGCTCGGCACGCGGGCGTCGGCAGAGGTGCGCGAGCATGTGCTCGGCCAGGGGCGGACCTGGCTGGAGACCGCCTTTGTCGTCAATGACTGGTACGTGTCGGGCTACGAGCCCGTACTCGACAGTCGCGGTGAGCGTGTGGGCATGCTCTATGTCGGGTTTCTGGAAGCCCCTTTCCGCGCGGCCAAGCGCATGTCCTTGCTCATCGTCGCGGTGGTGTCCTTGCTGGTGAGCTTCATCGGCGCCCTGCTGACGCTGCACTGGGCGCGCAGCATCTTCCGCCCGATCGAGCGCATGCATGCCACCATCGAGTGCGTCGACGGCGGCAACGAGGCCGCGCGCGTCGGCAGCGTGGGCAGCCGCGACGAACTGGGCCGCCTGGCTGCTGCGCTGGATCACCTGCTCGACGGCCAGGCCGCGCAGCGCGGCGAGCTGCAGGCCCTCAATGCGTCGCTCGATCGCAAGGTGGCCGAGCGCACGGCCGATCTCGCTGCTGCCAATGAGGATCTGCGGGCCGCGCAGCACCGCCTCGTGATGAGCGAGAAGCTCGCGGCCATCGGTGAGCTCACTGCGGGGGTCGCGCACGAGATCAGCAACCCGACGGCGGTGATCCAGGGCAACCTCGACGTGTTGCGCGAGGAGCTGGGGCCGGCGGCCCGCCCGGTTGCCAACGAGATCCGCCTCATCCATGAGCAGGTGCACCGCATCCGCCTGATCGTGACCAAGCTGCTGCAGTTTGCCCGCCCCGGTGAGTTTGCCGGCTACGTCGAGGCGGTCGATGTCAATGCCGCGCTTGCCGACTGCCTGGTGCTTACCCGCCAGCACCTGGCGCGCAGCGAGGTGCAGCTGGTGCAGCGCCTCGAGGCGCGTTGTCCGGTGTTGATCAACCTGCAGGAGTTGCAGCAAGTGTTGATCAACCTCATCGTCAACGCCGTGCAAGCGATGCCCGAGGGCGGTACGCTGACGCTCGAGACGGCGGATCGCGATCCCGCCACCGATGCAGCCGGTGTCGTCATCGTCGTCCGCGATACGGGCAGAGGCATCGCGCGGGAAGACATGGCGCGCATCTTCGACCCCTTCTTCACCACCAAGAAACGCCAGGGCACAGGGTTGGGGCTGTCGATCAGCCATACCCTGGTCGAGCGCTACGGCGGACGCATCGGCGTTGACAGCGAACCCGGCCAGGGCAGCGCCTTCATCGTCAGCCTGCTTGCCGAGCCGGTCTATCGCCGTGACGCTGCGCCGGACAATGCCGCCAGCGGTGCGCCCATCCACCCCTAACCCAATGGAACATGCAGCAAGATGAAACTGATCGGGTTCGCCGGCTGGTCCGGCAGCGGCAAGACCACGCTCGTCGAGCAGGTGGTCGGCGTGCTGAGCGCACGCGGTCTCGTCGTGTCGCTGGTCAAGCATGCGCACCATAGCTTCGATATCGACCATGCTGGCAAGGACTCCTGGCGTCATCGCCAGGCCGGCTGCCGTGAGGTGCTGGTGAGTTCGGCGCAGCGCTGGTCGCTCACCCGCGAGCTGCGCGGGCAGCCCGAGGCCACGCTCGATGAGTTGCTTGCCCATCTGGGGCCCTGCGATCTGGTGTTGGTCGAGGGTTTCAAGCGCGCGCAGATTCCCAAGATCGAGGTGCATCGGGCGGTCGTTTCCGAGCCATTGCTGCATCCGGACGACCCGCACATCATCGCTGTCGCCACCGATGTCGACCTGGTCACGCCCTTGCCGCGGCTGAACATCAACGATCCCGTGAAGGTGGCCGACTTCATCGTCGACTGGATGCAGGGCTGAGTCCGCTCGCCCTCGTGCAGGAGGCCTGCTTCAGTCCAGGGTGAGTACGCGACCGAGCGGCGATAGATCGTAGCCGCTCAGGCGCAGTGACAGGGACTGCGCGCGGGCGTTGCCGTAGGCGCTGAGCAGGTCCTGGAACAGGCGGCGGAACAGGATGTCGCGCGGCAGTGCGAGATCGAAGGCCTCCCAGCCCAGGGGCAGGAAGCCCAGTCCGAACTCCGCTGCCGCCGCGCGCGTGCCCGGTGCGCAGTCGGCGTCCTCGCGTGCGACCACCGCAGCGGCTTCGCGCTCGCTGCGTGCTTCTGCCACCACGCTGCAATCGGCGGCGGAAAACCCGCGGCTGGCGAGGGCCGACTCCAGGAAGTGGCGCGAGCCGGCGCCGGTCTGGCGCATCGCCCAGCGGTAGTCGAAAGCAACAAGCGTCTCGAGACCGTCGACCTCCAGCCCGCGGCGCAGGATCACGCCCTGCTCACGCAGGGCCAGGCGCACCAGGGTCCAGCCGCGACTGGCGCCGAAGCGGCGCAACAGGAGCGCATGCTGCTGCGCGCTGTGCTCGACCCCGCCCCAGTGCAGCGCACACACGTTGGCTCGACGGCGTGCGAGCAGCTCCAGGCCGGTGAGCGTGCCGGTGGGGCTGTAGGCGACCAGGCCTTCGGCGCCGAGTTGGGCGGCCAGCGCCGCGGTGGTCGCGGCCAGCAGCGGGTCGTCACTGCCGGTGATCAGCAGGCGGTCGGTGAGTGCGCCACCATGGGCCTGCTCGAGCAGCCACTCCTCCAGCAAGGCGCGCGGGAACAGCCACTTGCCGCCGATGCGTGCGGCCGGAATCTCGCGGCTATTGGCGAGCTCGTAGAGCTTCTTCTCGTTGAGCTGCAGGAAGCTGGCCGCTTCGCGCGCGGTCAGGCAGGCTGCCGGGAGCGCGACATCCTGCGGTGCACGCTGTGTCAAGGCCGGGTCCGTCACCCGCTTGTCCCTGTCAGCCATGGCCTGCGGGCAGCTCCTGCCCTGCAGCGGCGAGTTCGTCGCGGGTGTTGATGTTGCGGAAGGCAGCCTCCTCGTCGTCGAAGCTCACCTCGACCACGTCGAGGCTGCCGTACCAGCGATCGATCCTGCGTCCGCCGCTGGCGAGGAAAGTGCCGAGGTGCTCGGCGAGATCGCGCCGGCACAGGCAGAACACCGGGTGGGGTTGGTCGAAGGTCTTTGCCACGGCAAGCTGTGCATTGGCTGCATGCAGTGCGCTGGCGAGACGCTCGACAAGGTCATGGGGCAGGAAGGGCGAGTCGCAGGGCGCGGTGACGACCAGGGGGTGCCGAGCGCGCGTGAGTGCTGCGTGCAGCCCGGCCAGCGGCCCCGCGAATCCGCCGATGTCGTCGCCGAATACCGGATAGCCGAATGCTTGCCAGGCTTCGAGGTTCTGGTTGGCGTTGATGATCAGCGCATCGACCTGGGGGGCGAGGCGCTCGAGCGCATGTGCGGCCATCGGCCGTCCGGCGAGCTCGACCAGACCCTTGTCGACGCCGCCCATCCGGCTGCCCTGGCCGCCCGCCAGTAGCACGCCGGTGATGCGCCGATCGGCGGTGCGGCCGGAGTCCGGGAGGCCGGCAGGCGTCGTTGTCGCGGTCATCGTCTGGGCTCCATCGGTACGCGGTTGGCTTTGTTTGTGGTGGCTTCAGTCGCGCTCGAAGCGGTCGGCGCCGGTGAAGAGCAGGTAGTGCTTGCCCTGTGCGCGCCCGATCATGGTGAGGCCGATGCGCTGCGCGATCTGCCAGCCCATGTGGGTGAGGCCGGAGCGCGAGACAAGGAAGGGGATGCCCATCTGCGCCGTCTTGATCACCATCTCGGAGGTCAGCCGGCCGGTGGTGTAGAAGATCTTGTCTCCGCCATCCAGGCCGTCGAGCCACATCTGCCCGGCGATCGCGTCCACCGCGTTGTGGCGACCGACGTCCTCGAAGAACATCAGGATCTCGCACCCGCCCGGCGTGGCCTGGGCGAGGGCGCAGCCGTGCACGGCGCCAGCCTGCTTGTAGATGGACTCATGGTGACGTACCGCGTCCATCAGCGCATACAGGGTCGACTGTCTGAGCGTGCGCTCATGGGCCAGGCGGATCTGGTCGATCTCGTCCATCAGCCCGCCGAACACCGTACCCTGGCCGCAGCCGGTGGTGACGGTGCGGCTGCCGAGCTTGTCGTCGAGGTCGCGCAGCCCGGCGCGGGTGGTCACCGACACGGCGTCGACCTCCCAGTCGACCTGGACCGCGGCGATCTCGTCCAGCGCGCGCACCAGGCGCTGGTTGCGCAACCAGCCGATGGTGAGCGCCTCGGGCGCTGCGCCGAGGGTCATGAGGGTGACGATCTCGCGCTTGTCGACATACAGCGTGAGCGGGTGTTCGCCGGCAATCGAGGTCGGCACGACGTCGCCGTGTTCGTTGATCGCCGGGATGTCGACCGTGAGCGGGCGGCTGGCCTGGCTCAGCAGGGGAGGATTCGGGGGAGGCGCATTCATGGGCGGATCGCTTGTTGCACGCGGGGCTGCTGGCCCTGGAGCAGAGGATTGTAGCGGCAAGCGGGGCGCTGCGTGGCGGTGCTGCGATCACCGGGCTGCAGTGCTCGATGGTCGCCGGCTCGAGGCTGCGGACGTATGCTGTAGACAGAGTTCGGTTCCACAAGTCAGGTGAAGAGTCATGAACGAGTTTCCGATCGCGGTGATCATGGAGTGTCGCCGCCTGAACAATCCCTGGGTGGATGAGGCCTGGGAGGCGGTCGGGGTGGTGCCGGCCTTCGCCGACCCCGGACCCGGGGTCGCCGAGATCGTCTCCGAGCCGGAGCGGCGGCAGTGGCGGATTGGCGGTCACGCGCTGGCGCTCTTTCGTGACGAGGTGGACAACTATTTCCTCAACATGAGCTCGCCGATTCCCAAGGTGTTCGTGATGTGGCGCAAGGAAGGCGGCCAGGCGCTGCCTGCTGCCGTGTCAGTGAGCTATGGTGAGGCGGCGCGCTGGCTGGACTCGGGCGAGCAGGTCGATGGGGTGGCGATGTCGCGTGAGATCGCCGACTGGGTGGGCGATTTCGTCAATACCCATTACAAGCCAGCTCCGCGTCGCAAGGTGAGGCGCAATGACCCGCTTGCGCAGGACAGGAGGCCGCAGTGAGCGGTGGCTTCCTGTCGCGCTGGTCGAAGCGCAAGCTCGCAGCGGGGGGCGCGCCCGTGCGCCCTGTTGCCGAGCCGCCGGTTACGGTCGCGGATCGAGCTGCCGATGGCGGGCTGGACGAACATGCGGATGCCGCCCTTGCCGTTCCGGCGCCCGCGGCGGTCGAACTGCCCCCGGTTGAAGCGCTGACGCTGGCGTCGGACTTCACCGCCTTCCTCAAGGAGGAGGTCAGCGAGGCCGTGCGCCGCCAGGCGCTCAAGAAGCTCTTTGCCGACCCGCATTTCAACCGCATGGACGGGCTGGACGTCTATATCGACGACTACAACATCGCCGACCCGATCCCGCCGAACTTGATGGAAAAGCTCAAGCATGCGCGCGAGTGGCTGGGGGATGCGCCGACTGCAGAGCAGACGGAGGCGCCCGGCGAAACTCTGGATACACCCGCTGCCGCGTCCGCAGCGGGCCTATCCGAGGAGCTCGTGCCCGAGGGCGCCTCGACGCCCCCAGCCGGCGAGCAGGCGTCGGCTGCAGGCCTTGCCGAAGCTGCGCCTGCAGCCGGGAGCGCGGCCGAGGGGCAGACCAACGGCGCTGCCTGGGAGGCGTAGCCGGCCCGGTGGGACAAAACGGGGCGTCTGGGACAATTTGTCTGTACTGAGACCAGTTGGCGCCCCAGGGTGGTCTTTTGCGGTTTGTTTTGTGGTCCAGGGTTCCGTTTTGGCTGGCCCGCCGAGTGCTTCGAATCGGTGGATTAAACGGACGAATCGATGCACGACAATCAAGAGCGGATCCGCCTCTGCGACTGTAATCGCAGTTTCTCGCTGGACGCCGGGCAGCTTGCTGCTGCCGGCGTCGTTGCGTCCTGTCACCACGCGCTGTGCGCCCAGGACTTGCCTGTGGTGGACGCAGACCTTGCCGCCGGGCGCACGGTCTTCGTGTCCTGTACGCAGGAAACCGCGCTGTTCGGCGAACTCGCCGACACGCACGAGGCCGGTCAGCGCATCCACTTCTTCAACCTGCGCGAGAACGCCGGCCGCTCGGCCGAGTCGGCGCAGGCGGCGCCCAAGCTGGCCGCGCTGATCGCGGCAGCGACCACCTTGCCCGCGCCCGAGCCCGTGCCCGCGGTGCAGATGCAGGCTGGGCGCAGCCTGTTGATCATCGGTGAAGCAGGCGCCGCGCTTGGCTGGGCAGAACGCCTGGCAGGCAGCTTCGATCCGGCGGTGCTCATAACCCAGCGTGCTGGCGAAGTCGAACTGCCCGCGGCCAATGAGTACCCGGTGTGGTCGGGCAAGGTGCTGAGCTTGTCCGGTCACCTCGGCGAATTCGAGCTGCAATGGCAGCAGCGCAATCCGATCGACCTCGAACTTTGCGTGCGCTGCAACGCCTGTGTGAAGGCCTGTCCCGAGGGCGCGATCGGTTTCGACCTGCAGGTCGATGTCGACGCCTGTCGCGGCCACCGCGCCTGCGTCGCCGCCTGTGGCGAGATCGGCGCGATCGATTTCGCGCGCACCGATACGGCGCGCAGCGAGCGCTTCGACCTCGTGCTCGACCTGTCCGTCGAGCCTCTGCTCAAGCGCATCGAACTGCCCGACGGCTACGCGGCGCCGGGCCGCGATCCCTTCGAGCAGGCGCTGGCGGTGCAGTCGCTGGGCGAGTTCATCGGCGAGTTCGAGAAGCCGCGCTACGTTGCCTTCGACGCGGGCCTGTGCGCGCACAGCCGCGCCAGGAAGACGGGCTGTACCAACTGCATCGAGGTCTGCGCCACCGAGGCGATCCGTTCCAACGGCGACGTAATCGCCGTTGATCCCTGGTTGTGCAAGGGCTGTGGCACCTGCAGCACGGTGTGTCCGTCGGGGGCGCTGGGCTTCCAGTTTCCGCGCGTGCCCGATGTAGGCCTGCGTGTGAAGACCCTGCTTTCTGAGTACGCCCGCACGGGTGGCCGCGACGCCTGCATCGTGTTTCACGCTGCAGAGGACGGTGCCGCTGCCATTGCCCGTCTTGCGCGCCGTGGTCGCGGCCTGCCTGCGCGCGTGATCCCGGTCGAGGTGTGGAGCGCGGATGCGGTCGGGCTGGACCTGATGCTCGGTAGCCTGGCGCTGGGGGCCTGCCAGGTCGCCGTACTCGCTGCCGGCAGTCACGACGCCGCGCCACTCAAGGCCCAGGCCGGCTACGGCCAGACCATCCTGTCTGCACTCGGCTACGCGGGCGAGCATCTGCGCATCATCGAGGCCGATGCCGAGGAGTGGCAGGCACTGGAGCGCGCCCTGTGGTCGTGGACGCCCGCAACCGGCGTTGCCGTGCCGGCGCGTTTCCGCCTGCTGCCGAAGAAGCGCGAGACGCTGGACTTCGCGCTCCGCCACCTTGTCCAACACGCTCCCGCGGCGCAGGCCGCGCCGGGCTTGCCCGCCGCGATCGCACTGAAGGCCGGCGCGCCCTTCGGTCAGGTCGTCGTGTCCGACGCATGCACGCTGTGCATGGCCTGTACCGGCGCCTGTCCGGCTGGCGCCCTGCGTGCTGCGACCGACAGCTACCGGCTCGACTTCATCGAGCGCAACTGCCTGCAGTGCGGCCTGTGCGTCGCCTCCTGTCCGGAGTCGGCGCTGGCGCTCGAACCCCGCCTGGCGCTGGGCGAGGAGGCGCGTCGGGCGCGTGCCCTGCGTGAGGCCGACATGTTCCACTGCACCGCCTGTGGCAAGGCGATGGGGGCCACGCCGCTGATCGAATCCATGATCGCCCGCCTGTCCGGGCATTCCATGTTCGCCACCGAGGTTGAGCGCGCCCGCCTGCGCATGTGTGCGGATTGCCGTGTCATCGACATGATGAAGTCCGAATCGACCTCAAGTTCGGCCGTGAAGGCCTGGGATCTGTCCGAATGAGCGCCGCTACCATCCCCGTCCATGCCCAACCCAGCTGGTCCGAGGAGGACCGTGCTCGCGCCGAGCACTACGCACTGCTTGCGCGCCTGCTCCATGGCGCGCCGGATGCGCCGCTGCTGGTTGCGCTTGCAGCGGCGGCGAGCGCCCTCGGCGGTACGGCCGGCGCCTTGCCGCAGGCCTGGGCCGCACTTGGCGCTGCGGCTGGTGCGCCCTTGCAGGGGGTATGCGACGAATTCAACGCCCTCTTCATCAGCGTTGGCAAGCCGGTGGTGATGGCCAATGGCTCGTGGTACCTGACCGGCTTCCTGCAAGAGGAACCGCTAGCCGAACTGCGTGCCGACCTCGCCGAGCTCGGGCTTGGCCGTCGCGCCGGGGTGACGGAAACCGAGGACCACATCGCCGCGCTCGCCGAGGTCATGCGCCACCTGGTGCTGACCGGGCCTGACGAGGCGGGCCTGCAGCGCCAGCGCGCGTTCTTCGCGCGCCACATCGCGCCCTGGTATGCCGATTTTGCACATGCCCTGGCGCAGGCGCCCGGGGCGGACTTTTACGCGAAGGTGGGTGCCTTGCTGCTGGCCTTCATGGACATCGAGCGCGAGGCGTTCGACATGCTGGAGGTGTCCGCCTGACGGGCGGATGCCGATTCTTTGTTGGGGGGGAGATCGATGATGAAAGACGACACGACGAAATTGTCCCGGCGGAACTTCCTGATGGCCGTCGGTGCGGGCAGTGCCGCAAGCGCCGCCGCGGTGGCGACGGCAGCGACCCAGGCCGTACCGCAGGCGGCGGCCGTGGTCGAGGATGCACGCCGCGAGGCTGCAGAGCAGGGCACCAGCGCGCACATGCGCAATTACTACCGCACCGCGCGGATCTGAGGAGGACGCCACGATGCTGACCAAGAAATCCGCTGCGACTGCCGGCAGTGCGCGTCGCCTGCGCGGCGCGGCAGCGCGGCCGCTGGGCCAGACCATGGATCGGCGCGCCTTCCTGAAGCGCTCGGGCCTGGGCGTGGGCGCGGGGGCGATCGCCACCCAGCTGCCCTACAACCTCATCGGTGCGGCAGACGCTGCGGCCGCGGGCGTGTCACGCAGCGACGGCCCCGCCGAAGTGCGTCGTACCGTATGCACCCACTGCTCGGTCGGCTGTTCGACCGATGCCATCGTGCGCAATGGCGTGTGGGTGCATCAGGAGCCGGTGTTCGATTCGCCGATCAACCTCGGCGCGCACTGTGCCAAGGGTGCGGCGCTGCGCGAGCACGGCCACGGCGAGCACCGCCTGAAGTACCCGATGAAGCTGGTCGACGGCAAGTACCAGCGCATGTCCTGGGAGCAGGCGCTGAACGAGGTCGGCGACCGCCTGCTCAGGATCCGCGAGGAGTCCGGCCCGGACGCCGTGTATTGGATCGGTTCATCGAAGCACAACAACGAGCAGGCCTACCTGCTGCGCAAGTTCGTGTCCTTCTGGGGCACCAACAACTGCGACCACCAGGCGCGCATCTGCCACTCCACCACGGTGGCGGGCGTGGCGAACACCTGGGGTTACGGTGCGATGACGAACTCCTACAACGACATGCAGTTCTCCAAGGCGGCGCTTTATATCGGCTCGAATGCGGCCGAGGCCCACCCGGTGTCGATGCTGCACATGCTGCATGCCAAGGAAAACGGCTGCAAGATGGTCGTCGTGGACCCGCGCTTCACGCGCACGGCGGCGAAGGCGCACCAGTACGTGCGCATCCGCTCGGGCACCGACATCCCCTTCATCTGGGGCATGCTGTACCACATCTTCAAGAACGGCTGGGAAGACCAGAAGTACATCGACGACCGCGTCTTCGGCCTGGAGAAGGTCAAGGAAGAGATCATGACCTGGACGCCCGAGCGCGTGCAGGAAGTGACCGGTATTCCGGAAGACCAGGTGTTCAAGGTCGCCGAGACGCTGGCCATGAACCGGCCCTCGACCGTTGTGTGGTGCATGGGCCAGACCCAGCACACCGTCGGCAACGCCAACGTGCGCGCGATGTGCATCCTGCAGCTGGTGCTCGGCAACGTCGGCGTATCGGGTGGCGGCACCAACATCTTTCGCGGTCACGACAACGTGCAGGGCGCGACCGACGTCGGCCCCAACCCGGATTCGCTGCCTGGCTACTACGGCCTGGCCGCCGGTTCGTGGAAGCACTGGTGCAAGGTGTGGGGCGTCGATTACGAGTGGGTCAAGGCCCGCTACGCCTCCGAGGAACTGATGACCAAGTCGGGCATCACCGTGTCGCGCTGGATCGACGGCGTGACCGAGAACAAGGAGCTGATCGACCAGCCCAGCAACCTGCGCGCAGTCGTGTATTGGGGCCATGCGCCCAATTCGCAGACGCGCGGCGCCGAGATGGTCGAGGCCATGAAGCAGCTCGACACCCTGGTGGTGATCGACCCCTATCCGTCGGCGACTGCGTCAATGGCGGCGATGGTGCGCAAGGATGGCGTGTACCTGTTGCCGGCCTGCACGCAGTTCGAGACCACTGGCTCGTGTACTGCGTCGAACCGGTCCATTCAGTGGCGCGAGAAGGTCATCGAGCCGCTGTTCGAGTCCAAGCCCGACCACACCATCATGTACGCCTTCGCGAAGAAGTTCGGCTGGGCGGACGAGCTGGTGAAGAACATCAAGGTCGACAAGGACGCCCAGGGCTGGGACGAGCCGAACATCGAGGACATCCTGCGCGAGATCAACCGCGGCACCTGGACCATCGGCTACAGCGGCCAGTCGCCCGAGCGCCTCAAGCTGCACATGAAGAACATGCACACCTTCGACGTCAGGACGCTGAAGGCGGCCGGCGGCCCTTGCGACGGCGAGTACTTCGGCCTGCCGTGGCCGTGCTACGGCAACCCGGAGATGAAGCACCCGGGCACGCCCAACCTTTATGACACCTCCAAGCACGTCATGGACGGCGGCGGAAATTTCCGCGCCAACTTCGGCGTGGAGAAGGACGGCGTATCGCTGTTGGCCGCCGAGGGCTCGGCCTCCAAGGGCGCCGACCTGCAGATGGGCTACCCCGAGTTCGATGACGTGCTGCTCAAGAAGCTGGGCTGGTGGGACGAACTCACCGACGCCGAGAAGCAGGCGGCGGAAGGCAAGAACTGGAAGACCGACCTGTCGGGCGGGATCATCCGCGTGGCGATGAAGAACCATGGCTGCCACCCTTTTGGCAACGCCAGAGCGCGTGCGCTGGTGTGGAACTTCCCCGACCCGGTGCCGCTGCACCGCGAGCCGATCTACTCGCCGCGGCCCGACCTGGTCGAGAAGTACCCGACCCATGACGACAAGATGAAGTTCTGGCGCCTGCCGACGCTCTACAAGTCGATGCAGGACAAGGTCAAGAACATCTCCAGCGAATACCCGCTGATCATGACCTCCGGCCGTCTGGTGGAGTACGAGGGGGGCGGGGAGGAAACGCGCTCCAACCCCTGGCTGGCCGAACTGCAGCAGGAGATGTTCGCCGAGGTGAACCCCAAGGACGCCAACGATGCGGGCTTTCGCAACGGCGAGTACATCTGGGTCGAGTCGCCGACCAAGGCGCGCCTCAAGGTGCGTGCCCAGGTCACCCAGCGTGTTGCTCCGGGCACGGTGTTCCTGCCCTTCCATTTCTCCGGCTGGTGGCAGGGCCAGGACATGCTCAAGTACTACCCCGATGGCGCGGCACCGATCGTGCGTGGCGAGGCGGTCAACACCGCCACGACCTATGGCTACGACCCGGTGACGATGATGCAGGAAACCAAGACCACCCTGTGCCGCGTGAGCAAAGCGTAAGGGCGAGGAGAGAACACGATGGGACGCATGAAATTTCTCTGTGACGCCGAGCGCTGCATCGAATGCAACGGCTGTGTCACTGCGTGCAAGAACGAGCACGAGGTGCCTTGGGGCGTGAACCGCCGCCGGGTGGTGACGATGAACGACGGCGTGCCGGGCGAGCGCTCGATCTCGGTGGCCTGCATGCACTGCTCGGATGCGCCGTGCATGGCGGTATGCCCGACCGACTGTTTCTACAAGACCGAAGACGGCGTGGTGCTGCACGACAAGGACAAGTGCATCGGCTGCGGCTACTGCTTCTTCGCCTGTCCGTTCGGGGCGCCGCAGTTCCCCAATGGCCAGGCGGCCTTCGGTGCGCGCGGCAAGATGGACAAATGCACCTTCTGTGCCGGCGGCCCCGAGGAAACCGGCTCGCAGGCGGAGTACGACAAGTACGGCTCAAACCGTCTGGCCCAGGGCAAGCTGCCCTTGTGCGCCGAGATGTGTTCGACCAAGGCCCTGCTGGCTGGTGACGCCAACGTGGTGGCCGACATCTTCCGCGAGCGCGTGCTGCGCCGCGGCACGGGCGCCGAGGTGTGGGGCTGGGATGCGGCCTACGGCGGTGGCGAGCAGAAGCGCGAGCGCAAGCGGGAGGGGCAATCATGAGCCGCCACCCTTTGAAGCGTCTGCCTGTGCTCGTGCTGGCGGGGGTGCTGTCTGCCGGCTTGTCGGCCTGTGGCGAGGTGCCGCAGGTCACCGTGTACGAGCAGGGGCAGTACCGCGGCAAGACCGACACCCGGCCCTGGGAAGACAGCGAGTTCAAGGGTGACCGCGCGGCCTGGGAGAAGGCGCTCAAGCAGCGTGCCCGCAACCAGTCCGAGTACAACCGCATCCAGTGAGGAGAGCACCATGACGATACGCATGATGCGGGCGCAGGGCGGCGGGTTCGCCGCACTGCTGCTCATGCTCCTGCTGTGGGCGTTCGCCCTGCCGCTGCATGCGGCCGAGCGGCCCGCCGGCAGCAGTGCGGCGGATCAGGCCGAGCGCCAGGTCGAGCGTCCGCTCAACAACGCACCGGTGTGGCGTGCGGTGCGCTCGGGCGAGGCGCACACCACCAATGTGCGAGGCCCCGAGGCGGGCGTGCTGATCCAGAGCGAGGGCAACACCTGGCGTCAGCTCAGGAACGGGCCGATCACGCAGTACGGTGGCTGGCTGTTGATCCTGGTGCCTTCGGCGATCGTGCTGTTCTGGCTGGTCAAGGGCACGATCAGGTTGCACCAGCCACGCACCGGGCGCCTCATGAAGCGCTTCTCCGCCTTCGAGCGTTTCATCCACTGGGGCACTGCGATCACCTTCCTGGTGCTGGCGGTGACCGGGTTGGCCATCCTGTTCGGCAAGCATGTGCTGCTGCCGATCTTCGGCCATGGTGTGCTCGCTGCGCTGCTCGACGTCGGCAAGACGGTGCACAACTACGTCGGTCCGGCCTTCGGGGTGTTCGTCGTGCTGATGATCCTGACCTTCCTGCGTGATAACGTCTGGCAGGCGATCGACGCGGTGTGGATCCGTCGTGCAGGCGGTGTGCTCGACGGCAGCCATGTCCCATCGGGACGCTTCAACTTCGGCGAGAAGACATGGTTCTGGATCGGCGTCACCTTCCTCGGGCTGGCAGTGGTCATCTCGGGCCTGATCCTGGATTTCCCCAACATTGGCGAGTGGACGCGTTCCGACATGCAGACAGCCAACATCGTGCACGCGATCGGCGCCATCCTGCTGCTGGGGCTGTCATTCGGCCATATCTACATGGGTACGCTGGGCGTGGAAGGTGCCTACGAGTCGATGAAGACCGGCTACGTGGATGAGACCTGGGCGAAGGAGCACCACGAAATCTGGTATCAGGACATCAAGGCGGGCAAGTCAGGGCATCCCTGATCGCCTGCCAGGGGCGCACCGCTGGGCTGCGCCCCTGCCGATGGCTTTGATCCGGGCCTGCTCCTGACCTCCCTCTGGCCCGGATTATTTGGCCCCGGTGCGGATCGACCGCGCCGGGGCCTTGTTTTATCCGTCGCCGTTCGTTCCCGGGGCTCCTGCGCGCGCGTGCTGCAAGCCTTCGATGGCCCGCTGTGCGTGCGGTGGGGGCATCTTCAACCAGTGGCGGATCTCGGCAGTGGGCAAGGGCTGTGCAAACAGGAAGCCCTGGGCCACGTTGCAGCCGTGGCGGGCGAGGAAGCGCAGTTGCAGTTCGGTCTCTACGCCTTCCGCCACCACGCGCATGCCCAGGCTGTGGGCGAGGGCAATGGTGCCGCGGACGATGGCTGCGTCATCATTGTCTTCGGCCAGGTCGATGACGAAGCTCTTGTCTATCTTGAGTTCGGAGATCGGGAAGCGCTTGAGCAGCGACAGGGACGAGTAGCCGGTACCGAAATCGTCGACGGCCACGCCGACGCCGAGCGCGTGGATGCGGTGCAGCAGTTCGGCGACACGTTCCGGATCGTGCATTGCAGTGGACTCCGTTACCTCGATCTTGAGCTGGCGCGGGTCCATGCCGCTGTCGCGGAGCGCGTGGCGGATGGTGTCGACCACGCTCATGTCGGTGCATTGGCGCACCGATACATTGACCGCGATCGGCACGGGCACCAGGCCGTCCGCACTCCAGCGCGCCGCCTGGTGCGTGGCGGCGTTGAGCACCCACTCGCCGATGTTCGTGATCAGGCCGCTTTCCTCGGCGGCGGTGATGAAGAGGTCCGGGCGCACCAGGCCGCTGCCTGGTCGGTGCCAGCGGATGAGCGACTCGAGCCCGGCCAGGCGCCCGCTGCGGATGTCGATCTGGGGCTGGTAGAAGAGCTCGAATTCGTCATTGCCCAGGCCCTTGCGCAGTGCTGCTTCCAGGTTCAGGCGGTCGCGCGACCAGGTGTTCATCTCGGGCGAGTAGAAGGTGTAGCGGCTGCCGCCCTCGAGCTTGCCGCGGTACATCGCCTTGTCGGCCATCGATAGCAGGGTCTCGGCGTCGCTGCTGTCGGCGGGGCCGACGCTGATGCCGATGCTGCACGACAGCACCAGCCCGGATTCGCCTTGGGTCTCGACCTCGCGCTCGAGCAGGTCGAGCAGCTTGCCGGCCACTGCCACCACTGCGCTGCGGTCGCGCAGGTGATCCATCAGGATGATGAACTCGTCACCGCCCCAGCGCGCGACCGTGTCACCGCTGCGTACCGAGGCTGTCAGGCGCTCGGCCACCACCTGAAGCACCTGGTCGCCGACGTAATGGCCCAGGCTGTCGTTGATGCGCTTGAAGCGGTCAAGGTCGACGAACAGCAGGGCGACCAGGCTACCTCGGCGCTGGGCGTTCGCCAGCGCCTGGTGCAGGCGGTCGAGGAGCAGGGCGCGGTTCGGTAGCCCCGTGAGCACGTCGTGGGTGGCTTCATGCTGCAGGCGCGCGGTGATGGCGAGGGTCTCGGTGACATCGTGAAACACGAGCACCGCACCCTCGCCCTCTCCGCCCACCGGTGTTGCGGTCAGGCGCAGCGCATGATGCTTGCCGCTGACGGCTTGCCAGGCGATCGGTTCGGGCAGGCGGATGGCCTGCCGATGCTTGAGGCAGGCGAGGATGGTTTCGACCACTACCGCGCTCTGGTCGGTGAAGTCGCGGATGAGTTCGCCCACCGGGGTGCCGCGTGCGCTGTCCAGGGTCGCCCCCGTCAGGCGCTCGGCGACCGGGTTGAGCAGTACGACGCGGGCATCCTCGTCGATCGTCAGGACAGCGTCGGCGATCGAACGCAGGGTGGCGTCGGCGTCGTGGCGGGCCTGGGCCAGCGAACCCTGGGTGTGGCGCAGCACCGACAGGAACCACAGCGCAGCGCCCAGCAGCAGGCCCGCCATGGCGCTGGCTGGCGGTATCCATAGCTGGAATGTACCCAGGACCGCCCCCGACAGCAGGGGCGGCACCAGCAGCAGGCCGCCGAGCAGGAGCTTGCCTCGTGTCCCTGCTTGTGGCCGGAGCAGTGCTGCCAGGCTGATCACGGTCAGGCAGAGGGCGAGGGCGAGGCCGGCTGCTGCGCTGTTGTAGGTCAGCCCGCTGCGCAATGCCTCGAACGCACGGGCGTGGAACTCGACCGCCGGCATGTTGACACCGTGGGCGGCGCTGGGGGTCGCCAGGCCGGCGTCGATGCCGCTTGCTGTGGCGCCGATGAATACCGTGCGGCCTTCGAGGCGGCGTACCTGCTCTGGGCGGCTCAGCAAGGTGTAATAGGACACGACCTCGGGCCGTCCGCGCGTGTCCGGAAACGGCAGCAGCAACTCACCCTGGCGGACCCAGAGCGGGCGCTGGACGACCTGTTGCAGGCCTGCCCGGGCGCGCGCATTGAGTCCTGAAGGCTCGCCGCTGCCAGGGTGCCTTAATGCTGCGACTGCGAGTGCATCCCAGCGTGGCTGACCACTGCCGGCAAGGCGGTAGGTGCGACGGGAAAGGCCGTCAAGATCGATTTCGACGTCGACATGACCGAGCGCAGCGGCGCTTGCGCGCAGGGTGTCGACAGGCAGCAGCTCGAACATGCCCTCCGTGGTGGTGCCTGCATGGGGTGCGACGGCAAGGATCACGCGGCCCGACGCCTGCATGGCCTCTGCCAGCTCGGTGTCGCCAGGAGCGCTTTCGGGAAACAGGATGGCCATGGCGATCGACGAGACACCGACCGCGGTCAGGCGGTCGATGAGTTCCGCGTGTACCGCACGGTTCCAGGGCCAACGCCCCATGGCGGCGAGCGTCGCCTCGTCGATCGCGATCACGGTCGACTCGGTGGGCAGTGCGGGGGCCCGGAACCACGGCTCAAGGGTGTCGAACAGCAGCAGGTCTGCGCGCTGGATGACCCCCGGCGGAAAGAGTGCGAGCGCACAGGCAAACAGTGCCGAGACCAGCCAGCCGGATCGGCGCCCGAGTGCGGTGGGGCGCCAGCGCAGGGTCATAGCGCGAGCAGCAGCGGCAGCAGGATCAGCAGTGCGCGCCAATGGTTATGCGGCACTTCGAGTTGCTGTGGCGTGCCCCAGGGGCCCATGGGCGCCGCGGCTTCCTGACTGCGGATGCGGACGTGCCATGTGCCGCCCGGCGGGCGGGGCATGACCAGTTCTGCACGCTCGGTTTCGAGCGTGTACTCGGGCGCGCTGAAGCTGGCGTCGCTGCTCACCTGCACTTCGTAGCGCTCGGCACCATCGCTGGCGCGCCAGCGCAACTGCAGGTGCTCGCCGTCGATCTCGGGGGCCTCGGGGGTGGGACCGGGCTGCGGCCGGCGGAAGCGCTGTGGGTCGGAGAAGGGGCCGCGGCCTTCGCTCGCGGTGGTGACGGCGACGCGCCAGAAGTAGTCGCCCGCCTCCAGCGCGTGGGCGAGCACGAAGTGCGGCTCGACAAGGTCCTCACGCTGGAGCAGGTGCTCGAAGCCTGGGTCGCCGGCAAGCTCGAAATGGTACTGCAGGGCGTCGGCTATGCCCCCCCAGGTGAAGCCGATACGCTCCTCGGTGGCAAAGCCGTCGGGGGCCGGCTGGCTGGGGAAAGGGGGCTCGGGGCGAGCGTCGATGATGATGCTGCGTTCGGCATCGATGCCTTCGAGGCCGCGCGCATCGATCGCCCGCACCCGCATCATGTATTCGCCGTCGGGCAGGTGGGCCTCGCCCCGAACAGCGGGCGCGGCGCTGACACGGTCCGAGGCGACGACGGTGAAGGCCGCACTGGGCGCGATCTGCGTACGGTAACCGGTCGCGCCCGGGACGTCGGCGATGTCGATGCTGAAGGGGACGCGCTCGATGCGCTCGGGGAGGGCATCGAGCGCGGGTGCGGACAGCAGGCGTTGGGCCGGCGCGGGCGCGGTACTGGGTGTCGCCTGGGTGCCGGTCCCCGCGCGCAGGCGGGTTTCACCGCGCCGGTTACGCAGCGCAATCTCGCCTTCGAGTGTCTCCGCGAGCATGGCGGTGCCGTCCGTGCGTACGCGGAAGTCGGTGCCGCGCACGGCGGCGACTGCAGCCGGGGTTTCGATGGTGTAGCGGCCGCCGGCCTTGCGTGCCGGGGTGACCACGCTCTCGATCTGCCCGCGCTTGAGCTCGATGCCGACCTGTTGGGCGCCGGACGCGTTCAGACGCTGGACCTGGCCAACCCGCAGCTCGGCATTGTTGCCGACCCGGCTGCGGCTGCCGTCTGCGAACTCGATGGTGAGGCTGCCGTCGTCGCCGCTGTGGATGGTCGCACCGGCGGTGAGCTCCATGCCTGCGACCACGGGCTCGACAGTGCTGCCGCGGCGGTGCTCGACGCTGCCATGCACGTCGATCACGCGTGCGGTGTCCTGTCTGGCACGCATCCAGCCTACGGGGATGCGCAGCAGGGTGCCGGGCTGGATCGCCGTCGGCTCCAGGATGCGGTTGTAGTCCTGGATGCGCGGCCAGTAATCGATGCTCTTCAGGTAGCGCTCGGTGATGTTCCACGGGTTGTCGCCGGGGCGCACGACGTAGATGAAGTCCTGGGCGAGTGCGCCTTGCGCGCATGCGGCGGCAACCAGGCCGAGCAGTGTCGCGCCAAATGGGCCGCGTCCGTGAGCCGGCGGGAGGGCGTTGTCTCGGTTGGCCTGCATCGTGTCTTCCTCGTTGCACCCCAGGCTGCGGAGTATTTCTGGTTATCTGAATGATTGCGTGGAAATAATACCCTGGCCAGGTTGTGCAAGGCGTCTCTTGCATCATGTAAGGGGCATGAATCCTGCGCGGACGGCGCGCCTGAGGCGGCGAGCGCTACAATGCGCCGTCTCATGTGATCGGAGGCCTCATGGCCGAGCATTTTTTTTCCCCATGCCCGCGCGGGCTCGAGACCGCGCTGGCGGCCGAACTCGAGGGCCTGGGTGCGCGTCAGGTGCAGGCCGTGCCCGGAGGCGTGGGCTGGCACGGCGACTGGACGGCCTGCCAGCGTGCGAACCTCGAAAGTCGGATCGCAACCCGAGTGCTGTGGCGGGTGGGGCAGGGGCGTTATCGCGCCGAGGTGGACATCTACAAGCTTGCCTACAGCGTGACCTGGGCGAAGTGGTTCACCGCCGATGACACCATCCGCATCCACGTCACCGCGCAGAAGTCGCCGCTCAAGAGCCTGGAGTTCATCACGTTGCGGGTCAAGGACGCCGTGTGCGACCACTTCCGCACCGTGAGCGGGCGGCGGCCGAGTGTCGATACAGCCAATCCGGCGGTCCGCATCCACGTTTTTCTCACTGCCGATACGGTCACGCTGTACGTCGACACCTCGGGCGAGGCGCTTTACAAGCGCGGCTACAAGCCAGCGGCAGTCGAGGCGCCGCTCAAGGAGAACCTGGCTGCCGGCATTCTGCGCTTGAGCGGCTGGCAGCCGGGCGAGGCGCTGGTCGACCCGATGTGTGGCAGTGGCACTTTCCTCATCGAGGCCGCCTTGATGGCGCTGGACGTGGCGCCGGGGCTGGGGCGCAAGTTCGCCTTCGAGCGCTTCCGCCACCACGACCGCAGTGCCTGGACAGCGGTGCGTGCTGCGGCAGAACGGCGCCGGCAGGCGCCGCGGGTGCTGCCCGTGTTCGGCTCGGACATCGTTGGCGAATGGGTTCGCCGCAGCCGCCTCAACCTGGAGGCTGCCGGGCTCGCCGACTGTGTGCGTCTCGACCGTGCCGATGTGCTCGAGCGTACGCCGCCAGCAGCCGAGGGCGTGATGGTGGCCAATCCGCCCTATGGCGTGCGGATCGGCGAGGCCGAGGAGCTCGCCGCGTTCTATCCGCGGCTTGGTGACGCGCTCAAGCGCAACTGGGGTGGCTGGCGATGCTATCTGTTTACCGCCGATATCCAGTTGCCCAAGCTCATTGGTCTCAAGGCCAGCCGGCGCACGCCCTTGTTCAATGGCGCGCTGGAGTGCCGGCTGTACGAGTACCGCATGGTGGCAGGCAGCAACCGCAGCCGCGACGCAGCGCCGGCTTCGAGCTGAGCCGGGTGCCCTGCCTCCGGGCGGAGGCAGGCTTACAGCATGCCTAGGTTCTTCAGGCTGTCGCTGGTGTCGCGTTCGCCGTGGCGGCTGTTGAGCTTGATCTGCAGGCGCAGGTCATTGACGGAGTCGGCGTTGCGCAGCGCGTCCTCGTAGCTGATGAGCTCGTTCTCATAGAGCTGGAACAGCGACTGGTCGAAGGTCTGCATGCCGAGCTCGGTCGAGCGCTTCATGATCTCCTTGATTGCCGGGATGTCGCCCTTGAAGATGAGGTCGGAGATCAGCGGCGAGTTGAGCAGTACCTCGACCGCCGGCACCCGGCCCTTGCGGTCCTTCAGGGGCAGCAGGCGCTGCGACACCATTGCGCGCAGGTTCAGAGACAGGTCCATCAGCAGCTGCTGGCGGCGGTCTTCCGGGAAGAAGTTGATGATGCGGTCGATGGCCTGGTTTGCGCTGTTTGCGTGCAGGGTGGCCAGGCACAGGTGGCCGGTCTCGGCGAACGCGATGGCGTAGTCCATGGTCTCGCGGTCGCGGATCTCGCCCATCAGGATCACGTCCGGTGCCTGGCGCAGGGTGTTCTTGAGTGCGCTCTCCCAGGACTCGGTGTCGAGGCCGACCTCGCGTTGGGTGACGATGCAGTTCTTGTGTGCATGCACGAACTCGATCGGGTCCTCGACGGTGATGATGTGGCCGTAGGTGTTCTCGTTGCGGTAGTCCACCATCGAGGCGAGCGAGGTGGTCTTGCCGGTGCCGGTGCCACCGACGAAGATCACCAGGCCGCGCTTGGTCAGCGCGATATCGCTGAGCACCGGGGGCAGGCCCAGCTCTTCGAACTTGGGGATGCGCTGCGGGATGGTGCGCAGCACCAGGCCGACCTTGCCTTGCTGCACGAAGGCGTTGACCCGGAAGCGCCCGATGCCGGCTGGCGAGATGCCGAAGTTGCACTCCTTGTGCGACTCGAACTCGGCGGCCTGGCGGTCGTTCATGATCGCGCGCGCAAGCTCGGCGGTATGTGCGGGCTGCAGCATCTGGTTCGATTGCGGCATGATGCGGCCGTCGATCTTGATCGCTGGCGGGAAGCCGGTGGTGATGAACAGGTCGGAGCCGTTCTTCTGCAGCATCAGCCGCAGCAGATCGTGCATGAACCTGAGTGCCTGGTCGCGTTCCATGTTTCAGACTCCTGGCGCACCTTGTGTGCGGCGTGCTGCAATGAACTTGGGACCCGCGCAATTCGCCGCGGGCGCTGAGGCTCGAATCCGGCCCCAATGTGCTCCGATGCGCCTTGCTCGGCCTAGACGAAGTTGTCCTTGTTCTGTGCCCGGATACGGGCTTCGGCCGACGAGACCACATTGCGGCGCACCAGGTCGGCCAGGCACTGGTCGAGGGTCTGCATGCCGACGTTCTGACCAGTCTGGATCGACGAGTACATCTGTGCGATCTTGTTTTCGCGGATCAGGTTGCGGATAGCCGGGCTGCCGATCATGATCTCGTGCGCCGCCACCCGGCCCTGGCCGTCCTTGGTCTTGAGCAGGGTCTGCGAGATCACTGCGCGCAGTGACTCCGACAGCATCGAGCGCACCATGTCCTTTTCCGCCGCCGGGAACACGTCGACGATACGGTCGATGGTCTTGGCTGCGGACGAGGTGTGCAGGGTGCCGAACACGAGGTGGCCGGTTTCGGCTGCGGTCAGTGCCAGGCGGATGGTTTCGAGGTCGCGCATTTCGCCCACGAGGATGACGTCGGGGTCCTCGCGCAGCGCCGCGCGCAGGGCATTGTTGAAGGACATCGTGTCGCGGTGCACCTCGCGCTGGTTGATCAGGCAGCGCTTGGATTCATGCACGAACTCGATAGGGTCTTCGACGGTCAGGATGTGGCCATACTGGTTCTCGTTGACGTAGTCGATCATCGCCGCCAGCGTCGTCGACTTGCCGGAGCCCGTCGGCCCGGTCACCAGCACGATGCCGCGCGGCTGGCTGGAGATGTCCTTGAAGATCTTCGGGCAGTTGAGCTCTTCGAGCGTCAGCACCTTCGACGGAATGGTACGGAACACCGCGCCTGCACCGCGGTTCTGGTTGAAGGCATTGACCCGGAAGCGCGCCAGGTTGGGTATGGCGAAGGAGAAGTCGCATTCCCAGGACTCCTCGTACTGCTTGCGCTGCGCGTCGTTCATGATGTCATACACCATGGCGTGCACTTCCTTGTGCTCGAGCGGAGGCAGGTTGATGCGGCGCACGTCGCCATGGACGCGGATCATGGGCGGCAAGCCGGCCGACAGGTGAAGATCGGAGGCCTTGTTCTTGACTGCGAAGGCGAGGAGTTCAGTGATGTCCATGGTATGGCCGGCAGCCGGGGGCCGGAAAGGGTGGGCAACAGCGCAATGCTATACTTTTTGCGCCCTGTGCTAGAGGAATTAGGCCACGCAATATGACGACAATCGCTGCCCGACTGCAAGCGGTCAATGACCGCATCGCCGCTGCCGCGCACGCCGCGGGCCGTGCCCCCGATTCGGTCGCCCTGCTCGCGGTGAGCAAGACCTGGCCGGCAGCAGCCGTGCGCGAGGCCGCTGCGGCCGGCCAGCGTGCGTTCGGCGAGAACTACGTGCAGGAGGGTGTCGACAAGGTCGAGGCCCTGCGCGAACTCGGGCTCGAGTGGCATTTCATCGGGCCCTTGCAGAGCAACAAGACCCGGCTCGTGGCCAATGCGTTCGACTGGGTGCATAGCATCGATCGGCTGAAGATCGCCGAACGTCTGTCCGCGCAGCGCGACGTGCATCTCCCCCCGCTCAATGTCTGCATCCAGGTCAATGTCAGTGGCGAGGAAAGCAAGAGTGGCGTCGCGCCCATCGATGCGGCCAGCCTGGCGGCTGCAGTGGCGGCGCTGCCGGGCCTGCGCTTGCGCGGCCTGATGTGCATCCCGGAGCCGAGTGCCGATCCGGCGCTTCTGCACGCCCGCTTTGCGCTGCTGCGCCGGCTGAAGGACGAGCTTGCCGCGAGCGGCCTCACGCTCGACACCTTGTCGATGGGCATGTCCCATGATCTCGACGCCGCTGTAGCCGAGGGGGCCACCGTCGTGCGCGTCGGCACAGCGATCTTCGGCGAGCGCCAGGCAGGCGCTTTTGCTCAACCCGGCTGATGCGGCGCCTAGGCGGCATCGGCTCAAGTAAATCGGTTCAACCCAAACGGATCAAATCATGAAGATCACTTTTCTCGGCGGCGGCAACATGGCGAGCGCCCTCATCGGCGGCATGATCGAGCGCGGCTTCGCGGCGACCGATATTGCCGTCGTCGAGCTTGGCGAACAGGCGCGCGCTGCGCTTGCGGCGCGCTTTGGCGTCGGTGTGCATGCGTCCCTCGATGCCGCGGCGCTGGCCTGCGATGTATTGGTGCTGGCGGTCAAGCCGCAGCAGATGAAGGCGGCGCTGGCGCCGATTGCGGGTCGCCTGCAGGGGCAATTGGTGATCAGCATCGCCGCCGGGCTGCGCCTGGCCGATCTCGGGCGCTGGCTGGGTACGCCGGAGCGGCCTCATGCGCGCGTAGTGCGCTGCATGCCCAATACACCGGCCCTGATCGGCTGCGGCGTCACCGGCCTGTATGCTGACCCCTCGGTGGATGAGGCTGGGCGCGCGGCTGCCGAGCGCATCCTGGCTGCGGTCGGCAGTACGGTATGGGCGACCGAAGAGGGGCAGATTGACGCGGTGACGGCAATTTCAGGAAGCGGGCCGGCCTATGTGTTCCACTTCATCGAGGCGCTCGAGTCCGCCGGGTGCGCCCTCGGCTTCGACCAGGCCAGTGCGCGCCGGCTGGCGATCGATACCGTGCTCGGTGCGGCCAGGCTGGCGGCGAGCGCGGAGGACTCACCCGCCGTGCTGCGCCAGAAGGTCACCTCGAAGGGTGGCACCACCGAAGCGGCCCTGGCCAGTCTGGCGGCGTCGGGCTGGCACGATGCGCTGGTCGAGGCGGTACGCGCAGCCGAGGCCCGTGGTCGCGCCCTGGGTGAAGAACTGGGCAAGGACTGAACATGCTCGCGAACATCCTGCTGCTGGTGCTCAACACCGTCTGCGGCTTCATTACCCTGATGCTGCTCGCGCGCTTCTACATGCAGTGGCAGCGCATCTCCTTCCGCAACCAGATCGGCCAGTTCGTCGTGACCACCACCGACTGGGTGGTACGTCCGCTGCGCCGCTTCATCCCCGGCGTGCTTGGCCTCGACCTCGCGAGCCTGCTGCCAGCGTGGCTCGTTCAGATGCTGCTGGTGGCCTTCGAGCTCAGCCTGCGCGGCGCGGTGTTCAGCGGCAATGCCGGCGCAGTGGCCTTGGGCTTGCTCGGCGTGGGCCTGATCGAGACCGTGCGCATGATGATCTATCTGCTGTTCGCGGTCGTGCTCGGTTCGGCCGTGCTGTCCTGGGTCAGCCCGCACGCACCGCTTGCGCCGCTGCTGCATGCCCTTGCCGATCCCTTTCTGCGCCCGTTCCGCCGCGTGGTGCCGAGCATCGCCAATGTTGACCTGTCGCCGCTCGTGCTGTTGCTGGTGCTGCAGATCGTGCTGATGGTGCTGGCCGGGCTGCGCGGCGGCTTTGCGCCGCTGCTGTTCGGGGCCTGAGCCCGGGCTTGCCTGAAGTGGAGCCGGCCCTGCAGGGCCGGCTCTCACAGCCTTAGTCGACCGCGTACATCACCTGGCCCTCGACCAGGGTGTAGCGCACCTTGCCCGGCAGCTCCATGCCGAGGAAGGGCGTGTTCTTGCCCTGGCTGCGCAGGTTGTCACGGGTAACGGTGACGTGGGTGTCGGGGTCGAACACGCAGATGTCCGCACGTGCACCCACCGCCAGGTGGCCGGCCTTGGTGATGCCGACGATCCTGGCCGCATCCGAGGTGATGCGGGCGAGGCCATCAAGCAGCGACAGGCCGGCGCGCTCGGCCCATTTCAGCGTGAGCGGCAGCAGCAGCTCCAGGCCGGTGGCACCGGGCTCGGATTCCGAGAAGGGGGCTTGCTTGCCGTCGTCGTCCACCGGGGTGTGGTCCGAGCACAGCGCGTTGACGCGGCCTTCGGCCAGCCCTCGACACAGCGCCTCGCGATCGCGCTGGCTGCGCAGCGGCGGGATGAGGTGGCAGTTGGAGTCGAAGTAGCCGATATCCATGTCGCACAGGTGCACATGGTTGATCGACACGTCGCAGGTGACGTCCATGCCCTCGGCACGTGCCTGCTCGATGAGCGCCAGGCCGGCAGCGGACGACAGGCGGGTGATGTGCAGGCGTGCGCCGGTGATCTTGGCAAGCTCCAGATAGGTGAACAGCGCCACCGTCTCGGCGGCGACCGGGATCCCTGCCAGGCCCATGCGCGTGGCGACTTCACCGTCATGGGCGTTGCCGCCGCGCGACAGGAAAGGTGCGAGCGGTTGCAGCCAGACACGGAAGTCGAAGGTGGCGGCGTACTGCAATGCACGCATCAGTACGGCGTTGTCGACGATCGGCACGTTGGCCTGCGAGAAGGCAACGCAGCCGGCTTCGACCAGTTCGGCCATCTCCGACAGGCGCTCGCCCTTGAGACCGATGGTGAGCGCGCCCACAGGGTAGATGTGGGCGCGGTTGAGCTTCTTGGCGCGGTAGGTGAGCATCTCGACCAGCCCGGGCTCGTCGAGCGCGGGGTCGGTGTCGGGCGGGATCGCCAGGCTGGTGACGCCGCCGGCCATCGCCGCCTCCATCTCGGATTCGAGCGTGGCGCGGTACTCGAAGCCGGGTTCGCGCAGGCGTGCGGCGAGGTCAATGAAGCCGGGGGCGACGACCAGGCCGCTGGCGTCGATCGTGCGCTCGGCGACGAAGCCGTCCGGCGCCTGGCCGCGGGCGACGATCTTGCCGCCAGATACATACACGTTCTGCACCGCGTCGCTGCGGTTGGCCGGATCGATGACGCGGCCGTTGGAAATCAGGATGTTCATGCTCTATTGCCTATCGGTAGTGGGCGCTCAGTGGCTGCCCAGCATGCTCATGACCGCCATGCGTACGGCGATGCCGAAGGTGACCTGGGGCAGGATGACCGCCTGCGCGCCGTCGGCCACTGCCGAGTCGATCTCGACGCCGCGGTTCATCGGCCCGGGGTGCATCACGATGGCGTCGGGCTTGGCCAGCGCCAGCTTTTCGGCGGTGAGGCCCCAGATCTTGTAGTACTCCTGCGGTGTGGGCAGCAGCGCGCCGTTCATGCGCTCGTTCTGCAGGCGCAGCATCATCACCACGTCCACACCCTTCAGCCCCTCGCGCATGTCGTGGAACACGCGTACGCCCAGCTTCTCGACCTCGGTCGGCAGCAGGGTCCTGGGACCGATCACGCGCACCTCGGGCACGCCCAGCGTGGTCAGCGCGGCGATCTGGCTGCGCGCCACGCGCGAGTGCAGCACGTCACCGACGATCGCCACCGTCAGGTTGGTGAAGTCCTGCTTGAAGTGGCGGATCGTGTACATGTCCAGCAGGCCCTGCGTCGGGTGCGCATGGCGGCCGTCGCCGGCATTGACCACGTGGATGTGGTCGCGCCCGGTATTCTGCAGGTGCTGGGCGATGAGCATCGGTGCACCGCTGGCGGCGTGGCGCACGACGAACATGTCGGCCTGCATCGCACACAGGTTGTCGACGGTGTCGAGCAGGCTCTCGCCCTTGGCGGCCGAACTGGTGTTGATGTTGAGGTTCACCACGTCGGCCGACAGGCGCTTGGCGGCGATCTCGAAGGTGGTGCGGGTGCGCGTCGAGTTCTCGAAGAACAGGTTGAACACGCTCTTGCCGCGCAGCAGCGGCAGCTTCTTGACCTCGCGTTCGGCGACTTCGGTGAAGGGCGCGGCGGTGTCGAGGATGGCGGTGAGGATGTTGCGCGGCAGACCGTCCAGGGTCAGCAGGTGTTGCAGTTCGCCGTGCTTGTTGAGTTGGGGGTTGCGCATCGGGCGTGCCTCGGTATCAGCGGTTGGCCTGGGTGAGCTGGAGGGAGAATACGCCGTCCTCGTCGCGCCGCAGGTCCAGGTTCTGCTCGCGCGCCAGCGGCGTGGGCAGGGTGTGGGCGCAGTAGCGCGCGGCGACCGGCAGTTCGCGGCTGCCACGGTCGACCAGGACCGCGAGCTCGACCATGGCCGGACGGCCGAAGTCGAAAAGTTCGTTGACGGCCGCGCGCGTGGTGCGGCCGGTGAACAACACGTCATCGACCAGGATGACGTGGGCACCGTCGACATTGAACGGGATGTCCGTCTTCTGCGGCTTGGCGTGCAGTCCCTTGCTCGCGTAGTCGTCACGGTAGAAGGAGACGTCGATGGCGCCCAGGGGCTGGGCGATGCCGAGCTCGCGGTGCAGGCGCTCGGCCAGCCAGAGGCCGCCGGTGTAGATGCCGACAAGGGCGGTTGCGGGGCTGACCTGCGGGCGGATCTGTTCGGCGAGCGTTTGATACAGGGCTTCGGCGTCAAGGTCTTTCATGGCGGCGTGTGTCCAGGAAGGTTTGCAGGATGATCTGGGCCGCGGCGGCGTCGAGCACGGCCTTGCGTTCGCGCCAGTGCCTGAGGCCGGCGTCGGCAAGTTCGACCTCGGCAGCGACCGAGCTCAGGCGTTCGTCCGCGGTGAGGACGGGCAGGCCGAAGCGGCCGTGGAGCTGGTTGGCAAAGCGCTGGCAGCGCGCGGTCAGCGCATGTGCGCTGCCGTCGAGGTGAGCTGGAATGCCAACCACCAGCGCGACCGGCCGCCATTCGGCGATGAGTCGGGCGATGGCCTTGAAGCGGGCGTCGTTCGATTCGTCGTGCAGCGTGGTAAGGGCGCTGGCCTGCCCGGTCTCGAGTTCGCCGGTGGCGACGCCGATGCGGGCGAGACCGAAGTCGAAGCCGAGCAGCGTGCCGCGAGCAGGCAGCGCCGCACCCGCGGGCGTGGTTTCGTGACCTGTCGTCGCGGCGCGAGCCGCATCAGGCATGCCCGGCGACCTCGCTGAGGTTGGCGAAATCGACGCCCAGCTTCTGCATGGCCGCGACCAGGCGTTCTTCGGGCGGCAGATCGAACACGATCGCCATGTCGGCAGGCACGGTCAGCCAGGCGTTGTCCATCAGTTCCTGCTCGAGCTGGCCCGCAGCCCAGCCGGCATAGCCAAGCGTGACCAGCACGTCGTGCGGCTCGCCATGGGCGCCGATCGCCTGCAGAACGTCGCGGCTGCTGGTCAGGCCAATCTCGTCGTTGACCTTGAGCGTCGAGTGCCATTCGCCGAGCGGGCGGTGGAGCACGAAGCCGCGGTCGGTCTGGACCGGACCGCCGAAATACACCGGCTGCGCATCGAAGCCGGGCGCATCGAGCGGCAGGTCGATGCGCTCGAACAAGGTGTGCAGCGTCATGTCGATCGGCCGGTTCACGATGATGCCGAGCGCACCCTGCTCGTTGTGTTCGGCGATGTAGGTGAGTGTGCGCGTGAAGTGCGGATCGGCCATGTTGGGCATGGCGATCAGGAAGTGATGCGTGAAGTTGGCCGTGGGTGTATCCATGCGCCGATTTTACGCCGATCACCCCGGTTCATGGCGCGGGGTCTGTGTCAATTTTGGTGTGGAGATCGTTGGCCCGCTCCGGGCCCCGAGTGCAGGCGCTTTGCGCCTGGACTCGGGGCGGCAGGGCGTCCGTGCTACATCCTGAACCGGCGCAGCATGCTGTCGATGTTCTTGGCCATCTCGTGCAGCGTGTGTGCGGCGACGGAGGTCTGCTCGACCACGCTGGCGTTGTGCTCGGCCATCTCGGCGATGCGCTCGACGTTGCGGGCGATGTCATTGGCGGCTGCGCCCTGTTCGCGCAAGGCCGTCGAGATCTCGCCGACCACGCTGTCGACTGCCTGGGCGCTGGCGTCGATGCGGCCGATGGCCTCGCCTGCCTGATTGGCGACGGCGACCCCTTCGGTTGCGGTGGTGGCGCTGTGTTCCATGACGCCGGACACGTCACCGACGCTGTTCTGGATCGCGCCCACCAATTGGCCGATCTCGGTGGTGGAGAGCGCGGTGCGTTCGGCCAGCTTGCGTACTTCGTCCGCCACCACAGCGAACCCGCGGCCTTGCTCGCCGGCCCGTGCAGCCTCGATTGCGGCGTTGAGGGCGAGCAGGTTGGTCTGGTCGGCGACGTCGCGAATCACCCCGACCACACGCGAGATCTCGCTGGTGCGATCGCGCAGCTCGCTCACCCGGAGCGTAGCGGAATGCGTGCTCTCGGCGATCGATCGCATGCCGGTCACCGCCTGGTTGATCACGGCGCTGCCCTGCTTGCTCTGGTCGCCCGCCTCCTGCGCCAGGCGCGCAGCTTCGCGCGCCGAGTCGGCGACGTGGTTGATGCTGACCGTCACCTCCTCGACCGAGGCCGCCATCGATGCCGCGGCTTCGCTCTGATGCCCCGAGGCTTTGGCCACACTATCCGCCGAGGTGGTCAGCTGCAAGGCCGAGCTCGAGAGCTGCTCCGCCGAGTGCTGCAGGGCGCCGATGATCTGGCGCAGGTTGCGTTGCATGGCTTCAAGGGCAGCGCCGAGTCGGCTGAGTTCGTCATTGCCGCCGCTGAGTGCGATTGGGCGGTCAAGGCGCCCTTCGGCGATCGTCTCCGCCGTCGCGAGTGCTTCGCCAAGCGGACGCGTGATCGAGCGCAGGATCGCGAAGCCCACCATGAGCCCCAGCAGTACGGCGGCGATGACCAGGCCTGAGAGCAGCCACTGCTGGCCGCGGTAGGCGCGCTCGGCATCCGCCGTCAGCGCCTCGCCCTTCTTGAGTTGAACCGCGGCGAGTTGATCGAGCAAGGTGAAGCGCGACATCATCATTGCCTGCCCTTCGACGATGAAGCGACGCTGGACCGCCATCGAGAAGTCGTCCTGGTTCAGGGCCGAAGTCGTATCGCGAACCAGGGGCAGAATCTCCTTGAGCGCTTCGTCGAACTGCGCCACCAGGGCGCGCTCTTCGGCATCGAGCGATCGTCCCGCCTGATAGCCCTGCCAGCTCTGGGTCAAGGTGGCCACATGCTTGGTGACCCGTTCCAGGTGCAGCGACGTCGGGTGATTGTGCAGTGCCACCAGTGCGTGCCCGGGCTGATGCTGAAGCGCACGCAGCAGCTCGAGGTTGATCCCCTGAACTGCCCCCCGGACCTCGCCCAGGTGCTGCATCGGCGTCAGCTGTTCGGTATGCATGCGCTGCAGGCTGGATACGGTCGATGCCATGCCATAGAGGCCGAGCGTGCCAATGCCGAGCATGAATGCCAGCATAAGCACCTGCAGGATACCCAGGCGTAACCCTACTCTCAGTGAGGAAAAGAGGCCGTTCATTCAGAACTCCGATTCTTCGGGATGTTGTTGTTGGACACTGCCAGGGGGGCTGACTAGGATATCGGCAGGGCGTGGTCATGTCTTGAGCCGCCGCGGTCCGATCACTTGGTCCGTGTCTGGTGAGCCGAGGGAATGTGTGCAGGATGCGCCATAATGTGCTCAAACTTGTCCTGGACAAAACATGCCATCCGCCCTTGTCTGGTTTCGCCGTGACCTGCGCAGCTTCGACCATGCCGCCTTGTATCATGCCTTGCGCTTTGCCGATCGTGTGCATTGCGTCTTCGTGTTCGATAGCGCGATTCTCGATGCGCTGCCCTCGAAAGCCGACCGCAGGGTCGAGTTCATACAGCGCAGCCTGATCGAACTCGATGCCGGGCTCGATGCCCTGTCCCGCGCAGCGGGAGGTGGGGGGGCAGGGCTGATCGTCCGCCATGGCCGTGCCGATGAACTGATCCCGGCGCTCGCGCTCGAGTTGGGTGTGGACAAGGTATTCGCCAACCGCGATTACGAACCGGCGGCGATCCTGCGCGACAGCCGTGTGGCTCAGCGCCTGGCTGAAGCCGGTATCGGCTTCGAGGATTTCAAGGACCAGGTCGTGTTCGAGCGCGACGAGGTGCTGACCCAGGCTGGCCGTCCGTTCAGCGTATTCACGCCTTACAAGAATGCCTGGCTGAGGATGGTGGACGAAGCCTGCCTCGCGTCATGGCCCGTCGAGCCCCTTGCAGGCCGCCTGGCGCCACGGCAGGCTGGCGACGGCGTACCGGCGCTCGGCGCGATCGGTTTCGAGGCGACCAACCTGACCGCGATGAGGATGCCGGTGGGCATGAGTGGCGGCAGGCAGCTGTTAGACGACTTTCTCGCCCGCATCGAGCGTTACAAGCGCGCCCGCGACTTCCCCGCGGTGAAAGGGGTGAGCTATCTGTCGACCCACCTGCGCTTTGGCACGGTGTCGGTGCGCCAGCTTTGCGCGGCGGCGCGCAGCCGCGGTGGCGAGGGGGCGGAATGCTGGCTCGGCGAGCTGATCTGGCGCGACTTCTACCACATGATCCTTTGGCACAACCCGCATGTGCTCGAGCGCGCCTTCCGGCCGGAGTACGCGGCGATCGTCTGGGACGACGACGCTGAGCTGTTCGAGGCCTGGTGCGAGGCGCGCACAGGCTATCCGATCGTGGATGCGGCCATGCGCCAGCTCAACCAGACCGGCTACATGCACAACCGGCTGCGCATGATCGTGGCGTCTTTCCTGACCAAGGACCTGGGTATCGACTGGCGGCGCGGCGAGCGCCACTTCGCCGACCACCTCAACGACTACGATCTTGCGGCCAACAATGGTGGCTGGCAGTGGGCGGCCTCTACCGGCTGCGATGCCCAACCCTGGTTCCGCATCTTCAACCCGGTAACTCAGTCGCAGAAGTTCGACCCGGAGGGGCGTTTCATTCGCCGCTACCTGCCCGAGCTTGCACGCGTGCCGGACAAATTCATCCATGCGCCGTGGACAATGGGCGGCATCGATCAGAGCGCATGCCGGACCCGGATCGGCGCGGACTATCCGGCGCCGATCGTGGATCACGCGGCCGCACGCGAGCGCACGCTGCTGCGCTTCGGGGTGCTCAAGGATGGTGGATGAGTCGGCACGGCAGCGTGCAGGCTCGGGCCGCAATGCGGGACAATGCGTGTCCTGTCCCCGGATCCTGCACCATGACCGCCGAGCCTTTCGATTTCGACCGCATCATCGACCGCCGCAGCCTGCCGAGCGAGAAGTGGGGGCGCTATGCCGGGCGCGACGTGCTGCCGCTGTGGGTCGCTGACATGGATTTCGCGGCGCCGCCTGCGGTGCTCGAGGCGCTGCAGCAGCGCGTTGGCCATGGCGTGTTCGGCTACACGGAGGCCTGGCCCTCGCTCGTCGACGCGGTGATCGACGGTTTGCGGCGCGACCACGATTGGTCGATCGAAGCCGACTGGCTGGTGTGGCTGCCGGGCGTGGTCACGGGCTTCAACCTCGCCTGCGCCATCGCGGGCGAGGCGGGCGATGGCGTGCTGACTGCCGCGCCCGTGTATCCGCCTTTCCTGAGTGCACCGGCGAACGTCGGCCGGGTGCTGCAGCGCTGCGATCTGGTGCTGCAAGACGGGCGCTGGCAGTGGGACTGGGACGCGCTTGCCGCAGCCAGTTCGTCGCGAAGCCGCCTGCTGCTGCTGTGCAGCCCGCACAACCCGGTCGGCCGCGTGTTCGACGAGGCCGAACTGCGTCGTCTTGCAGCGTTTGCGGCCGAGCGTGACCTGCTGATCTGCTCGGACGAGATCCACTGCGGCCTGGTGCTTGACGAGGCGCGTCCGCATCGCCCGATCGCCGCGCTCGACGAGGCGACGGCGCGGCGCACGATCACCCTGATGGCACCCTCCAAGACCTGGAACATTCCCGCGCTTTACTGCGCCTTCGCGGTGATCCCCGATGACGCGGTGCGTCGACGCTACCGGCAGGCCATGCGCGGCATCGTGCCGCATGCGAACGTACTCGGCATGGTGGCGGCCGAGGCGGCGTATCGCGATGGCGACGACTGGCGGCAGGCGCTGCTTGCCTATCTGCGCGGCAATCGTGCGCGCGTGGTGGAGGCGGTGGGCAAGATGCCCGGGCTTGAGATGGTCGTACCCGAAGCGACCTACCTGGCCTGGATCGACTGCCGGCAGATGATGGCCGAGCGCGCGCAGACCGACCCGACGGCCTTCTTCGAGGCCGCCGGCGTCGGCTTGTCGGATGGTGCAGCCTTTGGCGCTCCCGGCTTCGTCCGTCTCAACTTCGGTTGTCCGCGTGCGACGCTCGACGAAGCCCTCGCGCGCATGGCGCGTGCGCTCGGTGCCTGAGCCGTAGCGCCTGTCTCAGCCGGCCACTCGTCCGCAGTAGCCCGCAACCAGGGCAAGGAGTTCCTCTTCCTGATAGGGCTTGCCGAGGTAGTGGTTGGCACCGATCTCCTGAGCGTAGCGGCGATGCTTCTCGGCCAGGCGCGAGGTGATCATGATCACCGGCAGGTGCTGCAGGCGTTCGTCGGCACGGATGTTGCGCAGCAGGTCGAAACCGTCCATGCGCGGCATCTCGATGTCCGACAGGACGACGTCCGGGCGGGTGTCGATCAGCTGTTCAAGCGCATCGACGCCGTCCTTTGCGGTCAGTACGCGGTAGCCCTCGCGTTCAAGCAGCCGGCCGGTGATCTTGCGCACCGTCAGCGAATCGTCCACCACCATCACCGTCGGCAGGTGAAGCGGCGGCGGCGGGGGTTCGATAATACCCGGCGCGTCGCCATCCTCATCCGTCAGGCCGCGGCTGGCCAGGGCAACCGGGTTCAGGATGAGCACGACCTCGCCATTGCCGAGCACCGAGGCGCCCGACATGCCGATGATCCGGGTCAGCTGAGGGCCGGCGTTCTTGACGATGATTTCCTGGTTGCCACGCAGGCCGTCGACATGTAGCGCGAGCGTCTGCGCCCCTGCGCGCAGCAGCAGCACCCAGGTATAGCGTTGCGCTTCGGGGCGGGCATCGTGGTCGCCGAGCAGCCGCGGCAGATAGCGGTAGGCGAAGTGCTCGCCCTGCCAGTTCAGGCCGCGTTCGTCCTGCACCTTGCGCAATGCGTCGGGCTTGAGTTCCATGGCCTGGACGACCATGTTCGATGGAATGGCCCAGGTCCGCGCACTTGCCCGTACCAGCAGCGCCTGGGTGACGGCGAGGGTGAGGGGAAGGTGGATGTGGAAGCGCGTGCCTTCGCCGCGGCGACTGCTGACGTCCACCCGGCCCCCGGCTGCTGCGGTCTGCGCCTTGACCACGTCCATGCCGACGCCGCGCCCGGAGACTGCCGACAACTCGCTTGCCGTGCTGAATCCGGAGACGAAGATCAGGTTGGTGAGCCGCTTGTCGTCGGGGTGTTCGCCGGGACCGATCAATCCACGTTCGCGCGCACGTTGGGCGATGCGCTCGAAGTCGAGGCCGGCACCGTCGTCGGCGATCTCGATCGCGACCTCGTTGCCCTCCTGAGTCACCTTGAGGTCGATGCGACCGGTCTCCGCCTTGCCGGCGGCGCGGCGTGCGGCCGGGGTTTCGATACCGTGGGCGACGGCATTGCGCAGCAGATGCTCGAGCGGGGCTGCGACCTGTTCGAGCACGCTGCGGTCGAGCTCGATGCGTCCGCCGCGCAGGTCGAGCGTGGCACGTTTGCCGAGTTCGCGCGCACTTTGCCGAACGACCTGGTAGAGCCGACTTGCCAGGCTGTCGAAGGGCAGCATGCGCACCTGCATGAGACCTTGCTGCAGATCGCGTGACAGGCGCGCCTGGCCGTTGAGCGCGATGTCGGCGCCATCCAGGTTGTGGAGCAGGTTCTGCTGGACCGTGGTGACGTCGTTGACGCTCTCGGCCATCATCCGCGTCAGTTCCTGCAGACGGGTGTAGCGGTCGAGCTCGAGCGGGTCGAACTCGCCGTGTTGCGATTCCGCCTGGGCGATGCGTGACTGCATCTGCACCTCGGCCTGGATCTCGACCTCGCGCAACTGGTTGCGCAGGCGGATGACGTTTTCGGTCAGGTCCAGCAGCGAGCGGCGCAGGGTGCGCAGTTCGCCGTCGATTCGGCTGCGCGCGACGCCGATTTCGCCCGCCTGGTTGACGAAGCGGTCGATCAGCTCGGCACGCACGCGCAGTGTTGGGGTGGCGATGGTTTCGCCCTCTCCGCCCTCTGCCACTGCGCTGATGGGCTGTGCGTCTGCGTCCGTAACGACGCCGGCCGCCGCCTCGGGCACGGGCGCGGACTCGGTTGCCGCAGCCGCAGGCGCTCCCGGAAGGGCAAGGTTGTCGATGAGCTGCTCGCACGTATCGAGGCCGAGGGCGAGCTCGTCGGCGAGGCTGGCAGCCGCCTCGCGCGCCGCGACCCCATCCTCGAGACGCGACTCCAGTGCGTGCAGGCGGGCGCCGAGCTTCATCGCACCGGTCATGCGTGCGCTGCCCTTCAGCGAGTGCAGCACGCGTGCGACCGCACGTGGATGTTCCTCGGACGCGGGCTCGTTGCGCCAACTGCGTAGCGTCGCATGCAGTTCGGTCAGCAGTTCGGCGGCTTCTTCCAGGAAGATCGGCAGGAGCTGCGTGTCGACGTCGTCGTGCTGCGCGGCCTCGTCTTCGGGCGCTGCCGTGCGCCCGGCGGCCGGGCTGACCGGCGCAGCGCCGCCTGCGCCCGCGCTCGGTTGCACATCCTGGCCAACGTCCTCGTGTTCCACTTGTGCGATCGGTTCGACGCCTGCGCCCGCCTGATTGTCTGTTGGCGAAGCGATGACGTCTTCGTGCTCGGCAGGCAGCGCAGGCGGCTGTGCCGGGAAGCCCGCATCGAGTGCGCAGATAAGCGCTTGCTGCGGCTCGGGCGCCTGCAGTGCGCAGACGTCGTCGAGCATCTGCCGCAGTGCGGCGAGGCTGGCGTCGAGTACTTCGAGCTCGCTTGCATCCGGGCTGCGCCCACCATCGCGCAGGCGCCCGAGCGCGTGCTCGAGTGCGCGCCCCAGCTGGTGGGGCGCCGTCAGCCTCGCAGTGCCCGAGATGCCTGCGTACGTATGGGCGGCGCGTTGTGCGGCCAGCGTCGGGCCGCCGCTACCCTCGAGACGCAGGCGCTCGAACTCGATCTCGAGCGCGTCCAGGTGCTGTGCAGCCTCCATGCAGTAGAGCTCGTGCAAGGCTCGCGAGATCGACTGTCCGTCGAGTTCGATCGACTCGGCAGCGGCGGACGTCTCGGCAGCGGCGGACGTCTCGGCGCTGGGCTGTGCTGCCGAGGGGGCTTCGGCCGCGGCGGCTGCGGGCGTGCCGAGATCCTCGACGGCCTCTTCCGCGTCGAGCTGATCGGCTTCGGCGGTGGAGGGCATGATGCCGATGTCACCGATATCGCCATCGAGCAGATAGTCGGCAGCTTCGATGGTGACCCCGGTTTCCGCCGCCGGCGCCGGTTCCACCGCTACGGTTTCGTCGCCCAGGGCCGGTAGCGGCAGGATCTCACCCTCGTCGCCGAGCTCGAGGGTGGGGAAGTCGAGCGCGGTGACGCCTGCATCGGCTTCGATGCGGGTGTCCGTCGCTGTCTCTGGCGACCATTCCGGCGCCGACTCCGGGGCAAGGGGCGGAGCGAGGGGGGGCTCTTCCGCAGCGCGCAGGCGCTCGGCTTCTGCGGTCAGCGCTTGCGCATCGGGAATGCTGCCGCTGCCCGCCTGCAGGCTGGACACCCAGCTGTCGAACAGTTGCTGTCCGTCATCGACGAAATGCAGCAAGGCAGGTGTGACCGGCCAGTCCAGCTGCAACCAGCGGTTGAGCGTTTGCTCCACCGCCCACGCTACCTCGCCGAGCGCGCTCAGGCCGACCATGCGGCCGCTGCCCTTCAAGGTGTGGAAGCCACGACGAATGGTGATGAGATGCTCGCCCGCGGACGGCTCCGTGCGCAGCAGTTCAAGGTGCTCGCGCACCGTGGCGAGGACCTCGACGGCCTCCTCGATGAAGATCGCGAGCAGTTCCGCATCGATCTGGCTGGCGCTGCTCGCCACCTGCACAGCTGGCGTGGCGGTCGGGATCTCGAGCGGGGCCAGTAACGGTGGAGCGATGTCGAATTCGAGTGCCGCGGCGTCTTCGAGGTCTTCGATGAGCGTGATCTCGTCATCATCGCGCTCCTGCGGCGGCAGCGCCTCGGGCTCGCTGCGTTCATCCGTGGCCTGTGTCGGGGCCGTCGGCGCAGGGGCCGTCGGCGCCGGGGCCGCCGTTGGGCCAGGCGTGGCGATTGCCGTGTCCACTGCGGATGCGCGGGCTTCGGAGGCCGGGGCGGGTTCCGCCTCCGCTTCGGTGCACACGCCGGCGGGGGCGAGCTCGGCGGCCGCGTAGCCCGCGGCCTGGACCGACGCCGGCTGCGCCTGGGCCGCATGCGGGTTGAGCAAGTCGTCGAGGCGGACGCTGCCGCGAGGCAGCGCCTCGATGTAGAAGCCCAGGGCCGAGAGCGTGTGGGCAAGGGCTTCGAACTCGCCCGGGCTGTCGCTGCTCTCGGCGTGGGCAAGACCGGCGATACGGGTCGAGGCGTCGCGCACCAGGCGCAGTGCGTCGGTTTCGCCGAGCATGCTCAGCGCGCCGATGATCTGCTGCAGCGGTTTGTGCAGGTGCTGCAGCGGCTCGCGCTTGGCCTGGTTGCGGAAGAAATCGTCCAGCGCCTGTTCGACCAGGGCGAGGCTGGCGAGCATTTCCCTGGCGACCTGGGCGAGTGCCGCCTTCTCCTGCGACTGTGCTGCGCTGCCGAGGTCGAGGGCGCCTCCATCCTCGGGCAGCGTCTCGCCGCGCTGCAGGCTCGCGAGGCGGGCGAGAGCGGTATTCACCCGCCGGGCAAGGTCGGCATCGGGAGGGCGGCGCTCGAAAGCCGTTTCGAGCATCAACAGATCGGTTGCGAGTTCGAGTGCACCTGCGTCGGTGAACTGGAGCGGGTCGCGGCGCAGCCAGCGCGCAAAGCCAAGCATGCCATCGAGCAGCCGCAGGGCGACCGGACGTTCGAGCGGGCGTGCAGCGAGACTGAGCGCCTCGAGCGCGTCGTCGAACTGGGCCAGCGCAACGGCGGTGCCTGAGCTGAATGCGTCCCAGTGCTCGCGGGCCTGGGCAAGCTGTCGGTTGAGGCGCTCGAGCAGGGGGGCGATCGGCGTCTCGCTGACTGCTGCTCCGGGCTCCGGGATCAGTCCATCGAGCTGCCAGCACGCTTTCACCTCGGCTTGCTGCGGGGTATGCGTGGGGCTTGTGGCAATGCGGTACAACAGCTCGCGCACAAGCCGGTCGGGTGCCGAAGGTGTCCCGGCAAGCAGGCGCCGGAACTGCGCATCGACCTGCGCGCACAGGCGCTTGAGCGCCGGGTCTGGCGTGCTGTCGTCGTGGATCAGGGTGTCGAAGAAGCCCAGGCTCACCCACCACAGGGTGTGTGTAGGGGTCGCACGCTGCAGCGCTTCGACTTCGGCCATGGCTTCGCGCATGGCGCGCGCGCCGTCGCTCGCCGGCCCCTTGCGCAGCCAGTCGAGCAGGCCGCGCTCGAAGCGGCTGCGCGCTGCGCGCAGGCTGGTGGCAAGGTCTTCCGTGGGCGTCCGTGCCGGCGTGCGCAGTGATGGGCGGCGCGACAGGTCGGGATGGAACAGGTCGACCGGTCCTGCATCGCTGAGGCCGCGGGCAGCACCGAGGGCAAGGTAATGCGGCGCCAGGCGCAGCGCCTGGTCGGGCGCGCCGTGGGCGATTTCCTCGAGGTAGTTGCCGATCACGGCCAGTGCGCGCCGGGCGAGCGCCCGATGCGCCGGGTCGGCCGGCTGTTCGCCGCGGATCATGTCGCCCAGCAGTTGCTCGAGGGTGTCCGCGAACTGGGTGAGACCGTCGAGGCCCACGATCGACAGCGCGCCGCGGACCTGATGGAGGTGAGTCTGCGCGAACTGCAGTGCGGATGTGCCTGATCCGGCGTCCTGCAGGCCTTCGTCGGCCCGGGCAAGCGCGGCGTCGATCTCGCCCTTGACCCAGGTCAGCGGTCCGAGGTCCGGCGCGGTGGCGTTTGTCATGATGGGGTTCCGCGTACCGGAGGTCAGACCTTGAAGCCCGAAACCGAGCCCTTGAGTTCGACTGCGAGCTCGGCGAGCTGGCCGATCGACACCGCCGTCTGCTTGGTGCCAAGCGTGGTCTGTTCGGTGATGCCGAGGATGTCCTTCATGCTTGCCGCGACGCGTCCCGCCGAGGTGGCCTGTTGTTCGGTGTCGATCGAGATCTGTTCGATCAGGCGTGCGGTTTCCTGCGTGAACTGGCCGATCTCGGCAAGCGCCTGGCCGGCGGCGTCGGACAGCTGGGCGCCTTCGACCACATTGCGGGTGGCGTTCTCCATCGCGCTGACGGCATCCTGGGTGTCGGTCTGGATGGTCTTCACGATCGCGGCGATCTGCTTGGTCGCCTCGGCCGAGCGTTCGGCGAGCCGCTGCACTTCCTCGGCAACGACGGTGAAGCCGCGCCCCGCTTCGCCTGCCGAGGCGGCCTGGATGGCGGCATTGAGCGCCAGCACGTTGGTCTGTTCGGTGATGTCCGAGATCAGCTCGACGATTTCGCCGATCTCCTGCGAGGACTCGCCGAGGCGCTTGATCCGCTTCGCGGTCTCCTGGATCTGGCCGCGGATGTCGTTCATGCCACGGATGGTGTTTTCCACCGCGTCTGCGCCCTTGCGGGCCGCTTGCAGCGAGCTGCGTGCGACCTGTGCGGACTGCAGTGCGCGTGCCGACGCTTCGGACATCGACTGCGCCATGTGTTCGACGCTGTTGCCGGCCTCCTCGATCTCCTGGGACTGGCGATCGGTTGCGGCCAGCAACTCGGTCGAGGTGCGCTGGGCGGTTTCGGTGGCGGAGGTGACGCGGGAGGCGGCATCGTTGATGCGGCCGACGAGGACGGAGAGCTCCTCGATGGTGTAGTTGACCGAGTCGGCGATGGCGCCGGTGATGTCCTCGGTGACCGTCGCGCGCACGGTGAGGTCGCCGTCGGCGAGGTCGCCCATTTCGTTCATCAGCCGCAGGATGGCCTGCTGGGTGTGGTTGCGCTCGTTCTCTGCATCCTGGCGCTGGCGCTCGGCTTCCTGGCGACGTTGCGCGACATCCGCGCGGTAGGTGCGGGCCATCAACAGCAGCACGACAAGGGCGAGCAGCGTGCAGAGCGCCGCACCCGCATTGAGCGGGCCAATGGCGCTCGAGGTGCCGATGAGCGTGGTGCCGAGCGCAGCGGCCGAAGCACCCAGGGTGCGCGCGTCCGACTGGATGCGCTGTGCGGCGGTGCGACTGGCGGCGAGGGGCTCGAAGGGCTCGGCGAGAGCGGTAGCCGCTTCGCGCACGCTGCCGATGCCGTTCTCGAGTTCGGAGAACAGGCCTGTGTAGTTGCCGTTGGCGTTCGTGCGGCGGAGGCGCTCGAACTGATTGAGCAGGGCTTCCGCATCTTGCGTCAGGCGGGCACCGAGATCCGGTGGCAGGGTGTCGGCGAGTTGCAGCGTCGTCGCGGCATTGGCAAGCCCCTGGGAGAGTGTGGCCAGGCGGTGGGCGGCCACGATCTCCCCGGTGCTTGCCTCACCCAGCACGAGCAGGCCGGCGACACGCTCTGCAAGCGCCTGCAGCGTCGGCGCTCGCTCGACGATCACCGCTGCGGCAGCCTTCGCCTCGACCAATACCGGGCCTTGTCCGGTGAGCTGGCCGGCGTCGCTTGCTATCTGCTGCCAGGATTGTTCGAGCTGCTGAAGCTGGGGGCGTGCATGTTCAGGCAGGGCCGCCATCGTGCCACCGTCGACTGCGCCGCCCTGGCCAAGGGCGCCGAGCAGGGTGCCGAAGCGGCTGCGCGCATCGCCCAACGCGCTCAGCGCCGCAGCGTCGCCGCGCGCAGCCGGTGGGGCCGCGTTGGCGAGTTGCTGAGAGAGGAACTGCAGTTCGCCTGCCGCGCGCACCTGCAAGGTCGCGGTGGCCGATTCACGGGCCTGGAACACGAGCAGGCCTGCACTGGCTGCGCCGAGGAGGACAAAGAGGGCACCCAGGCTGCGCAGGCGGGTACCAATGGCGCTCTCGTCCTTGCGCGCTGCCGGGGTACCGGCTTTGCCGGCGCCGGTGTCGATGATGGTGCTGCCGTCGGTGTTGTCGCTGGAGGATTTGCTGCCGAACAGTGTCATGGCCATGTCGGATGCTCGATCGTCATTGTGTGGGTTCGGTTCGCGTGCATGCGTGCGGTATCAGTGCAGGCCCGCGTCGAGAAAGTCGGGATGGGCAAGCAGGCGCGCCACGTCCAGTTGGTGCCAGATCCGACCCTGCAGGTCGCGCAGTCGGCGCGCAACCCAGGGGCGCCCGTCAGCGTTCGGGTCGGTTTCGAAGTCCTCGTGGCTGCGCAGGCCGGACGACGCCGAGACGAGCAGGGCGCAGTGAATGCCCAGGCGGGCGCCGACCAGCAGCAAGCGCGCCCGGCCCGCTGCCACGATGGGGGGTTGGCCGCAGAACTGCGCCAGGTCGACCACGCTGTAGAGCGTGCCGCGTACGTTGGCCAGCCCTCGGTACCAGAGGCGGGTGAGCGGGACTTCGGCCAGTGCAGGTGGGGGAAGGATCTCGCCTGCCTCGGCAAGCTCGATCACCCAGTTCTCGTTGCCGCACTGGAAACCGAGCAGGCCGCGCCGTTCTGCCGTCTTCGACTCGGCGAGCCGGCGGGCGAGGTGCTCCTGAAATTCACGCAGGCTGCCGCGGGCCATGTCCGGTCTCAGCCAAGGGCCCGGATGCGGGCAAGCAGTTCTTCGTGGTCGACGGGCTTCACCAAGTAGGCAAAAGCGCCCTGGCGCATCCCCCAGATCTTGTCGGTTTCCTGGCCCTTGCTTGTGCACATGATGATCGGGATCTCGCGCGTCGTTTCGCTGCGGCTGATCGTGCGCGTGGCCTGGTAGCCGTTCATGCCGGGCATCACGACGTCCATCAGGATCAGATCGGGCAGCTCGGTCTTGCTACGGGTGACGGCCTCTTCGCCGCCCTCGGCGGTGATCACCTGGTAGCCGTTACGGGTGAGAAGCTCCTGTAGCGACAGGCGCTCGGTGGGCGAATCGTCCACCACCATAATCTTGCGGATCGGCATCGTCGGGTCCTGCGGGTTGAATGCTCAGCGCGCGCCGCCGCGCGCCGCGTGGTTTGCGACTGCCTTGAGCAGGCTGTCCTTGGTGAATGGCTTGGTCAGGTACTCGTCGGAGCCGACCATGCGTCCGCGAGCACGGTCGAACAGACCGTCCTTGGAGGACAGCATGATCACCGGCGTCGATGCCAGGCGGGCGTTCTTCTTGATCAGGGCGCAGGTCTGGTAGCCGTCCAGCCTGGGCATCATGATGTCTACGAAGATCACGTCCGGGCGGTGGTCGGTGATCTTCGCCAGGGCGTCGAAGCCGTCCTCGGCGAGCAGTACCTCGCATCCGGCCTGGCCGAGAAAGATCTCGGCACTGCGGCGGATGGTGTTGCTGTCATCGATGATCATGACCTTCAGGCCGGCAATATCCATGCTGCTTTCCTGCCAAAACGTCCAAAGGGGCGGGAGTGCGGCAGTCCGCCGCTCAGATCTCCACCATCTCGAAATCTTCCTTGCGTGCCTGGCATTCCGGACAGGTCCAGTTCGGCGGGACGTCCTCCCAGCGCGTTCCCGGCGCAATGCCCTCCTCGGGGAGGCCGGCGGCCTCGTCGTAGATGAAGCCGCAGATGAGGCACATGTAGGTCTTGTAATCGCGATCGGCCATGATTACTCCTGACTCGAGGCGCTGTGCCCCGAGCCCAGCGGTTAGAATTCGCCGCATATTACCGCATTCACCGTCGCGCCCGAGTGGCGCAGTTCTTCAGTCAGCGTTCATGCCCATAGCCATTCCTGAGACCCCGCCCTGTGTGATGTGCCTGTCTGCGGCCGATGCGACCGCCGGCGGAGGCCTTGCTGCCGAAGTTCTGACCCTGGCCAGCATGGGGTGCCATCCGCTGCCAGTGCAGACCGCTGCGCTGGTGCGGGATACACGCGGCATCCACGAGGTGTGGCCGGTCGAGCCCGAACTGATCGTCATGCAGGCGCGCACCGTGCTGGAGGACGTACCGGTCGCTGCGTTCAAGCTCGGTTTCTGCGGTAGCGTCGAGAATGTCGCCTTGATCGCCGAGATCCTGTCCGACTATCCCGAGGTGCCGCTGGTGGTGGAGCCCGCCCTGCAGGCGGCAGTCGCCATGGGCGATGACGGTGACGAGATCGTTGCCGCCCTGTCGGACCTGATCCTGCCGCAGACCACCTTGCTGGTGGCGGGCTACCATGAGTTGTGCCTGCTTGCGGGCATGACCGAGGCCGACGAGGACGATGCGGACGAAGATGCAGTGGTGCCCGATCCCGCCAGTGACGAAGTGCTCGCCCGCCTGTTTGGCTGCGGCACCGAGTTCGTCTTGCTCACTGGCGCCCGGGGGCATGGGCCGCAAGTGGTCAATACCTTGTTCGGTCAGGACGGCGTTGTGCGCACGGATGCATGGTCATACCTGCAGGGCAGCTTCCTGGGGGCGGGAACAACCCTCGCGGCTGCGGCAGCGGCGGCGCTTGCCCATGGCATGGCGCTTCCCGAGGCGGTGCGCGAGGCGCAGGAGTTCACCCACCACGCACTGCGCCATGCCTACCGCGCTGGCATGGGCCAGCCACTGCCAGACCGCTTCTTCTGGGCGCGCGGCAAGGATGGTGGCGATGACTGAGCTGTCGACCGAATCTGCTGCCACGACGCTACGTGGCCTGTATGCCGTTACCCCCGACACGCCGGACACGGCGCGCCTGCTCGAACTCACCGAGCAAGTGCTCGCGGGAGCCCCGGTGCTGCTGCAGTACCGCAGCAAGGTCGCCGATGCACGACTGCGCCGTATTCAGGCACGTGCGCTGCAGGCGCTCTGCCGTCGCGCCGGCGTGCCCTTCATCATCAATGACGACCTTGCGCTGGCGCTCGAACTCGACGCCGACGGCGCCCACCTCGGCCGTGACGACGGTCTGCCGGCTGCGGCGCGCGAAGCCCTTGGCCGTGATCGCATCCTCGGTCTGACTTGCTATGCTGATTGGGCGCGCGCCGCTGAGGGTGCCGAGGTGGGGGCCAGCTACATTGCCTTCGGTGCGATGTTTCCCTCGCAGACCAAGCCGAATGCACCGCCGGCGCCGTTCGCACTGATAAGCCGCGCGCGGCGCGAGCTGGGCCTGCCGGTTGCGGCGATCGGCGGCATCACGCTCGAGAATGCGGCGCAGGTGGTGGACGCAGGCGCGCACCTGCTGGCGGTGGTGAACGACGTTTTCGGCGCTGCTGACCCTGCGGCGCGTGCGCGCGCATACCGCCTCCTGTTCTAGCGCGTCGGTCTGCGGGCGCGACGGTTCTTGATGTTGACGGTGGACCGGCGCCGCATGCGGGCGCCACAATGTCGCCTTTCGCAAGCAGTTCAGGACGAATGCACCATGACCAGTCGTAACGAAACCCTCTTCCAGCGCGCCCAGCAGACCATTCCGGGCGGTGTCAATTCGCCGGTGCGTGCCTTCCGCTCGGTCGGCGGCACGCCGCGCTTCCTGGCGCGCGCCGAGGGCGCCCGGGTTTGGGACGCCGATGGCAAGGCCTATATCGACTACGTCGGCTCCTGGGGGCCGGCCATCGCCGGCCACGCCCATCCCGCCATTGTCGAGGCGGTGCGCGAGGCCGCGCTCAAGGGCTTGTCCTTCGGCGCGCCGACCGAGAGTGAGGTCGAGATGGCAGAGCTGATCTGCGAACTTCTGCCCGCGGTCGAGATGGTGCGCCTGGTCAGTTCCGGCACCGAAGCGACGATGAGCGCGATCCGCCTGGCGCGGGGCTTTACCGGTCGCGATGCCATCGTCAAGTTCGAAGGCTGCTACCACGGTCATGCCGACAGCCTGCTGGTGAAGGCTGGCTCCGGCCTGCTCACCTTCGGCAACCCGTCGTCCGGTGGCGTACCGGCCGATTTCGCCAAGCACACCATCGTGCTCGACTACAACGACCTGCAGCAGGTCGAGGACGTGTTCAAGGCGCGCGGCGGTGAGATCGCCGCCATCATCGTCGAGCCGGTGGCCGGCAACATGAACCTGATCAAGCCGCAGCCGGGCTTCCTCGAAGGCCTGCGCCGGATCTGCACCGAGTACGGCGCGGTACTGATCTTCGACGAGGTCATGACGGGCTTTCGTGTCGGCCCGCAGGGCGTGGCCGGGCTCTACGGCATCACGCCCGACCTGACGACGCTTGGCAAGGTGATCGGCGGCGGCATGCCGGTTGGGGCTTTCGGCGGCCGCCGCGACATCATGGAAAAGATCGCCCCGCTGGGCAGCGTTTATCAGGCCGGTACGCTGTCGGGCAGCCCGGTGGCAGTGGCGGCAGGCATGGTGTCACTGAAGCTGACGCGCGAGCCCGGCTTCTACGAGGGCTTGGCTGCGAGCACTCAACGCCTGGTCTGTGGTCTCGCCGCTGCAGCCAAGGATGCCGGTGTCACCTTCAGTGCGGATTCGGTCGGCGGCATGTTCGGCGTCTATTTCGCCGATAAGGTCCCGGCGTCGTTCTCCGATGTGATGGCTTCGGACAAGGAGCGCTTCAACCGCTTCTTCCATGCCATGCTGGAGGCAGGCCACTATTTCGCGCCCTCGGCCTTCGAGGCGGGCTTCGTATCGGCAGCGCATGGCGCTGCCGAGATCGACGCCACGGTGGCGGCCGCGCGCGAGGTGTTCGCCGGCCTGGCTTGAGGCCGCCGCGGTAACCAGGCCGCGACCCTGTCCAGCCCCTCGCTGCGCGCGACGAAGCTCCGGTAGGAGCGGCGCCAGCCCCGAGGGGTTGAAGGCAACGTGGCGGATCGGAAGCGCCCCAAAAGGCTCGCGGCTCGCGCCGCTCCTACCGCGAGCAACGGCGCGTGGGGTCGTCGTAGGAGCGGCGCCAGCCGCGAGGGGTTGAAGGCGACGTGGCGGATCGGAAACGCCCCAAAAGGCTCGCGCCGCTCCTACAGCGAGCAGCGGCGCGTGGGGTCGTCGTAGGAGCGGCGCCAGCCGCGAGGGGTTGAAGGCGGCGTGGCGGATCGGAAGCGCCCCAGAAGGCTCGCGGCTCGCGCCGCTCCTACGGCAGGGCGCAAGCCGCCGCGCTCAAAGCAGGAATATCGTCGCCAGCCCGAGGAAAATGAAGAAGCCGCCCGAGTCGGTCAGCGCGGTGATCATTACCGAGCTGCCCAGCGCCGGGTCGGCGCCGAGGCGGATGCGGATCATCGGGATCAGCACGCCGGCGCTGGCAGCGAGCAAGAGGTTCAGGGTCATCGCCGCGGTCATTACCATGCCAAGCTCGACGTTGCCATACAGCCACCACGCCAGTACGCCGAGCAGGCTACCCCATACCAGACCGTTGAACAGCGCGACGCCGAGTTCCTTCTTGAGCAGGCGGTTCATCGCTGACTGCTCGACCTGGCCCATCGCGATCGCACGCACGATCATGGTGATCGTCTGGTTGCCCGAGTTGCCGCCGATGCCGGCGACAATGGGCATCAGCGCAGCGAGCGCCACCAGCTTCTCGATCGAGCCTTCGAAGGCGCCGATCACGCGCGAGGCGATGAAGGCGGTGACCAGGTTGATCGCCAGCCAGGCCCAGCGGTTCTTCACCGAGCTCCACACCGAGGCGAAGATGTCTTCTTCCTCTCGCAGACCGGCGTGGCTGAGGATTTCGGCCTCGGACTCCTCGCGGATGTAATCGACCACGTCGGCCACCGTCAGGCGGCCGATCACGCGTTTCTCGCCGTCGACGACTGGTGCCGAGACGAGGTCGTAGCGCTCGAATGCCTGCGCGGCCTCATCGGCCTCGTCTTCGGGCGTGAAGCTGATCACCGTTTCCGAGCGCATCACATCGGCGACCTCGAGTTCGGGGTCGTTGATGAGCAGGGACTCGAGCGTCAGGATGCCCTTGAGGTGATCCTCGCGATCGACCACGAAGAGTTTGTCGGTATGGTCGGGCAACTCGTCGAAGCGGCGCAGGTAGCGCAGCACGACTTCGAGACTGACGTCCTCGCGTACCGTCACCATGTCGAAGTCCATCAGCGCGCCGACCGAGTCCTCAGGGTAGGACATGGCCGCGCGCAGCTGCTCGCGGCCCTCGGTGTCTAGCGATTGGAAGACGTCCTGGATGACCTCGGGCGGCAGGTCGGGGGCAAGGTCGGCAAGCTCATCGGCGTCGAGCGATTCGGCGGCGGCCTTGAGCTCTTCCGGCGCCATGGTCTCGATCAGGGACTCGCGAACTGCGTCCGAAACCTCGAGCAGGATTTCGCCGTCGCGCTCGGCCTTGACCAGGTCCCACACGTATAGGCGTTCTTCGCGCGGCAGGGCCTCGAGGATGTAGGCGATGTCGGCCGGGTGCAGGCTGTCGAGCTTGGTGCGCAGCCCGGCTTCGTGCTGTTTGTGGACCAGGTTCTCGACCAGCTCATGGCGCGGCATGTCCTGGCGGTGCACGAGCCCTTCCACCACTTTCTGGCGTGCGAGCAGGTCCTGCACCTCGCGCAGGTGGTGCTGGACGTCGTCGGGGTGGAGTTCTTCGGGCTCGGTCATCGCACGGCCTTGTGGGAGGGAGGCTGGGGGCGGGCGGGGCGGAAAAGCGGAATTCTACGGGCTTGGGCGGGCGCAGGCGACCCTGAACATGTCACGGCAGGTGAATTTTTCGTTGCGCCGCATCACGGCACCTGAGAATGCACCATGCGTCGTTGCACGCGGCTGGCGTGGGTGGCCAGGCGGGGGCCGAAACTGCGTTCGTAGCGGCGAGGGTTGGGCAGCATGACGGCCAGCCTTGCCGCCTCTGCTGGCCCCAGGCTGGCAGCCGGGCGGCCGTAGTAGTGGCGTGCTGCCGCTTCCGCCCCGAACACGCCGTTGCCCCATTCGGCGACATTGAGGTAGACCTCGAGAATGCGACGCTTGTCCCAGGTCGCCTCGATCATCACCGTGATCACCGCCTCCTGGCCTTTGCGCAGCCAGCTGCGCGAGGGCGACAGGAAGAGGTTCTTGGCGAGCTGCTGACTGATCGTCGAGCCGCCGGCGGCCAGCCGGCCGCGTTCGGCATTGCGCTCGAGCGCGCGCTGGATGCCCTCCCAGTCGAAGCCGCGGTGGTCCAGGAAACGGTCGTCCTCGGCTGCGACCACCGCGCGCTTGAGGTGGATGGAGATGCGCTCGTAGGGCACCCACTCGTGACGCAGGCGGGCGTTGGGGTCCGTCTTCTGCAACTCGGCCAGGCGCATGCGCATGAAGCGCGTGCTGTCGGGATCGAAGCGGCTCCACCATACGATCTGGGTGAAGATCACCGCCTGCCAGAACAGCAGCAGGAGCACTGCGATGGCCAGGCCGCGGCCCAGCCAACCCAGTGCGCGCCGCATGCCGGCTGCGCTCATGGGCACTCAGCCAGCATCGAGCTGGCGGCGTAGTTCGGCCAGCACTGCCGCGGTGTCGGGGCGCACCCCCCGCCACAGCGTGAAGCTCTCGGCGGCCTGCTCGACCAGCATGCCCAGACCGTCGGCCACGCGCGCCGCGCCCTGCGTGCGCGCCGCGGCCATGAAGGGGGTGTCGCCACGGCCGTACATCATGTCGTAGGCGACTGCCCCGGGGGCGTACAGGCCGGATGGCAGGGGTGGCAGCGCGCCGGACAGGCTGGCCGAGGTGGCATTGATGACGACGTCGAAGCGATGACCGGCAAGGGCGTCGAAGCTGCTGGCCGCGAGCGCGGCGCGTCCGGCGTGGGGGGTGAAGAGGGCGACCAGTTCGTCGGCCTTGGCCGGGCTGCGGTTGGCGACGACGAGCGTGGCGGGCCGGCAGTCGAGCAGCGGCAGCAGGGCGCCGCGGGTGGCGCCACCGGCACCCAGCACCAGGACGCGGCGTCCGCCGAGCGTGCAGCCGAGGTTGACGATGAGATCGCGTACCAGGCCGGCGCCATCGGTGTTGTCGCCGAGGATGCCGTCGTCCCCGAACGCGAGTGTGTTGACCGCGCCGGCCAGTTCGGCGCGCGGCGTGTGCCGTGTGGACAGGGCGAAGGCTTCGAGCTTGAAGGGGACGGTGACGTTCATGCCGCGTCCGCCCTCGGCGCGGAAGTCCTCGACTGCGCGCACGAAGCCGTCCAGCGGCGCGAGCAGGGCCTCGTAGCTCAGTGTCTGGCCGGTCTGGCGGGCAAAGGCGGCGTGGATCTGCGGCGACTTGCTGTGGGCGATCGGGTTGCCGATGACGGCGTAGCGGTCCATGGGCGGGGTCTCAGTTGGCGCGCACCTGGTCGCGGTTGGTGAAGGTCCAGGTGCGGGTGATCTCGATCACGTCGTAGTCCTTGCGGATGTCAGGCGGGAAGGGCGCGTAGGGCGCGGCCATCTCGACGATGCGAACCGCCGCGTCGTCGAGCAGCTTGTGGCCCGAGCTGCGATGCACGCCGACCTTGTCCACCGAGCCGTCGGCGCGGATGGTGACGGACAGCAACAGGCTGCCATAGAGCTTGCCGCGCGCCGCTTCCGGATAGTTCAGGGTGCCGATGCGCTCGACCTTCTGGCGCCAGTCCTCGACGTACTGGGCAAAGCGGTATTCCTGTGCACGCGCGCCGATGAACTTCTTGCGCGGGCGTTTCGCGAGCTCCTGCAGGTCGCGGTCGATCTGCGCCTCGAGCCGGGCCACGGCAGCAGCGCTGTCGAGCAGGTCGAGCCCGCTCAGGCGCGGTTCGGGCTCGGGGGTTGGTGCCGGCTGCTCGACCTTCTTCGGAGCCGCGGCGACCTTGGCTGGCGCCTTGTCGCGCGTGATCACCGGTTTCTGCTCCTGCACCGGCGCGGGCGCCAGGCGCTTGGCCTCGACCAGGGCGTCGCCGTCCTGGCGGTTCGGTTGTGGTGGCAGCGGCGTGCTCGGGCGTGCGTCCTGCTCGGTGTTGCCACCACCATCAACGTTGGCCTGGGCGAACACCTCGGCCTTCTCCGGCGCCTGGGCGTGGCGGGTGTTGACCAGCACGACCTCCAGTCCCTTGTCGCGCGTCGGCTTGCTCTCGGGCAGGCGGAACTGAACGAGCAGCAGCAGGCCGTGCAGCAGCAGCGAGAGGGCAAATGCCGCCAGCAGCAGCGGCCCGCCGAGGCGGCGCAGCCTGCCTCTCACGCCCTGCGTGCCGCGCTGTGCCGGCGTTGCGGAGGGTTCGGAGGGGGGCATGCCGGGCGGTGCCATGGCGGTTCGATGACGGCCGGCTCAGGCGAAGCCGAAGCCGGCCTCGCTGAAGTCTCGTGCCTCCGGCTCGGCCAGGATCGCCACGAAGCGGGCCTCGACCTCGACGTCGAGGAGGTCGGTGTGCTCGACGTGAAGCCTTACCCGGCTGCCGGGGAGTTGCAGCGGCATCGAGGGGACGCGGAACACCAGCGGTACCTCGGTCAGCCGCACCACGTTCTCGCGCAGCACGGTGGCCTCGACCTCGCCGCGGCCGTGCTGGCGCAGCCAGCGCAGGCACCAGTAGCGCTCCATGCCACGCTGGAACTCGGCGTATTCGGCATAGGTGAGCTCGAAGTCGCGCAGTGCCGCCATCAGGTCGGCGGACTTGGGTGCAAAGGCCGGCGGGGTGCCCTGCAGCACCGAGATGATCTGCCACTGGTTGACCAGATCGACGTAGCGACGCAGCGGCGAGCTCGACCACGCGTAGCAATCCACGCCCAGGCCTTCGTGCGGCGCGGCGACCGTGGTCATGCGCACCTTGCCGCCGCCCTGGGCGCGGTACAGGCCGGGAATGCCAGAGGCGTCGAGCAGCTTGCCCCAGGTCATGTTGGCGTAGATCATCAGCTCGGCCACCAGCTTGTCCATCGGCGAGCCGCGCAGCCGACGGCTGATGCTGACATGGCCGGGGCCGTCGGCGGTATCGATGTTCCAGTCCACGCTGAAGCCGAAGTCGATGCGGTCCTCGTTGCCGCCTGCCTTGCCGCGCCCGGCCTCGAGCACGGTGGCGAGATCCCACAGCAGGGACAGTTCCTGCTTCCAGGGGAAGTCGGTCAGGCCAGTGTGCACGGTCTCGTCGTTGAACACCGGCTCGATGTCGTGATGCCGCAGGTTGGCGACGATCGGCACCATCTCGACCCGGCTGTGCTCGGCGACGATGGCCAGGCCTGGTGTCACGTCCAGGTACAGCGACACCGCCGGGCAGTCACGGCCTTCGGCCAGCGTGAAGCCCTGCACCACCTCGTCGGGCAGCATGGTGATCTTGTTGCCCGGCATGTACACCGTGGACAGCCGTCGGCGGGCGATCGCGTCCAGGCCCGAGCCACGGGCGAAGCCGAGCGCCGGGGCTGCGATATGGATGCCGATGCGCCAGCCGCCTTCGGGTCGCGGTGTCACCGAGAAGGCATCGTCGATCTCGGTGGTGGAGGCGTCGTCGATCGAGAACGCGGCGACTTCCGCGCGCGGCAGGTCGGCCGGCGTCACCGGTGGCTCGAAGGCGGGGAAGTCCGGGCCCTCGGGGAAGTTCTGGAACAGGAAGCGGTTGTAGTGGAAGTCGTAGCTCGATGCGAGCGCGCCACACTTGAGCAGCAGGCGTGCGGCCGACAGCCCGCTGTCGACGCAGGCGGCCTCGAGCGCCTTGATCTCGGGGCGGTTGCGGTCGGGGCGGTAGAGCGCCTGCGGCAGCAGGGCGGCGAGCTCGGCGGGCAGGCGGCCAGCGACCAGCTCGGTGCGCATGTGCTCGATCGCAGCGGCTTGCTGGCGCTTCTTCTCCAGGCCCGCGAGCGCGGCCTGAAGGATGTCGGCAGGGGCCTTGCGGAAGCGTCCTTTGCCCTTGCGATGGAACCAGATCGGCGCCGAATGCAGGCGCAGCAGGATGGCGGCGGACTCGACCGCGGTCGGCGTGTGACCCTGGTACTCGGCAGCGAAGTCGGCATAGGCGAATTCCTCGTCGCCGCACACTTCCCACAGGAACTCGATGTCGAGCTCGTCGGCCGCGGCCTCGGCGCGCGCGAGCAGGTCGGAGGGGCCGGGGTCGCGGAACTCGAGCAGCACATTGGCACGCTTGAGCTTCACCCGTTTGCCGTGGGTGTTCTCGACCTGCAGGGTGGCATCGTTATCAGCGAGGATCGTGCCGGCCTTGAAGGCCCCGTCCTCTTCATACAGCACGAACATCGGCATCCGCCTGAAGAAAGCAAGCGCGCTAGTTTACTGGATTCGGGCGGTCAGCCCCATTTCCGGATGCGTTGCCGCTCGTATCGCGCTTGCGCACCGCTGCTCCGGGCTTGCGGGGCGCCTTCCACGCGGTGCCGCGCTGCCTATCCAGTGTTCCCTGATCTGCGCGCGCTGCGAATGAGGTCGGCCGAGTACACCGCGAGTGCAAGCCAGATCAGGGCAAAGCCGACGAGCTGGGTAGTGTCCAGGGGTTCGCGGAAGATCACGACCGCGACCAGGAAGTTGAGGCTGGGCGCGAGGTACTGCAGGAAACCCACGGTGGCGAGCGGCAGTCGCCGCGCACCGACTGCGAACAGCGTCAGTGGTACTGCTGTGAGAATGCCCGAGAGCGGTAGCAGCCAGTCGACGGTCGTGCCGGCACCGAAGGTGAGTGCGTTCTGTGCGCCCAGCCAGACCAGCCACGCCAGCGCCAGCGGTGCGACCAGCAGGGTCTCGATGAACAGGCCGCTTGCGGCCTCCACTGGGGCGCGCTTGCGCAACAGGCCGTAGAGGCCGAAGGTGCCGGCGAGGAAAATGGCGATCCATGGCGGGCTGCCCAGCTGCCAAACCCGCCAGCCCACGCCGGCACAGGCGATCGCCACTGCTGCCGCTTGCAGCGGGCGCAGGCGCTCGCCAAGGAAGATCGCGCCCAAGGCCACGCTGACGAGTGGGTTGATGAAGTAGCCCAGGCTGGCCTCGAGCAAGCGACCGGCGTCGATCGCCCAGATGAAGACCAGCCAGTTACTGCTGGTCAGGAGTGCGGTGAGGGTGAGCAGCGCGAGCAGGCGGGGTTGCGCGAGGACCGCGCGCACGCGAGCGAATCCGCCGGTCGAAGGGATTAGCGCGAGCAGGCCGGCGAGGAACAGGGCTGACCACAACACACGATGGGCGACGATCTCGAACGGCGGCACGCTGCCGATGGCGCGGAAGTAGAGCGGCGCCAGCCCCCAGATGCAGAAGGCGGTCAGCGCGGCCAGCATGCCGTTGCGCGCGTGGGTATGGGGGGAAGGCGTGGGCACGAGCGAAGCTATGGCGTGGAGTGGGCTGGGTGACGGGGCGTGAGGTGGACAGGGGGCCCTTGCTGCGCATTCGTGCCGTGCAGGTGCTGAGCCGCAGGCGACACGGGGCTACAGGGTCATTGACGCGTAGCGGTGGCAATCAGGGTGTGAGCTTGCAGCAGGTAACCGCCGCGGTCGTCACTGCAGCGATGATCGGCCAGCTCGTCGGCGACTGCCGCTTGTAGCGCCTCCTGCGTTGCCTGGGGCAGCCGGCCGAGGGCTTCGGCCGCGCCACCCGCGAGGTGGAGGAAGGCCTGCCAGTAGGCCTCGGCGCTGTCGAAGTGACAGCTGAACGTACATGTGCGGATGTCGACGTTAATGAAACCGGCCGCGCTCAGCGTCTGTGCCAGGACTTCCGGTTTGCCGTAGCGGAACACCGAGGGGCGGGCGACCTTGGGCGGCGGCAGCAGGCGGGCGATGGTGTCCTGCGCGCGGTGTATCAGTGGCACGGTTTCTCGCGTGCCCCACACCGACAGCGCGATCTGCCCTCCGGGCACGAGCACGCGGTGCATCTCGGCGAGCGCGCGTTCGGGCTGCGGGAAGATGAACAGTGCGAGGCCGGCGAGCACGCGGTCCACGCTGGCATCGGCCAGGCACAGGTGCTCGGCGTCGGTGGCCGCGAAGCAGGGCGCCTTGGCATGCTCGCCACAGCGGCGCGCGCCCTCGGCGAGCATGCCTTCGGCGATATCGGTGGCGAGCACGGTGCCGGCGGGGGCAACGCGCAGCGCGGCGTCGCGTGCGAGCAGGCCGGGGCCGCTGGCGAGGTCGAGCACGCGCTGTCCCGGCGCAAGCGCGGCGGCGTCGAGCAGGGCTGCGGCGAGGTCGGCGCGCAAGTGCGCCCCTTCGGCATAGCGTGCGGCGATGCGATTGAAACCGGCGCGCTCCATGGCCTTGAAGCGGCGCGGGTCGAAGCCGGGTGCGGCGCCTTGGGCTGCGTCCAGTGTGCTGGGGGTGGTGTCGTAGGTGCTCATCGGTGGCAGCCGGGCGTCAGGGGCAGGTGAAGTCTATCACCGCGTCGAGGTAGTCGCTCCAGCGCGAAAAGCCGTGGTCGCCGCCCTCGAGCACAGTCTGCCGGGCGCCGGTGTAGCGCTGTACTGCGTGGCGGTAGTCGAGCACCTCGTCGCCGGTTTCAACCAGCAGCCAGTAGCGTTCCGGGCGGGTGATCGTTGCCACTTCCAGGGCGCGCAGCTCGTCGATGTGGGTGCGGGTGAACTCGAAGCGCGCGCCGGTGTACATGTTGTCCTGCGTGCCGATGTATGCCTCGAGCGAGAGCGGCGCGACGACCGCCGGATTGACCAGCACCGCGCGCAGGTTGTGGCGTTCGGCGAGCCAGGTGGCGTAGTAGCCGCCGAGCGAACTGCCGACCACCGCCGGCTCCAGGCCGGCGGCGCGGGCGCGGGCGATCGCGTCCTCGGCGAGCGCGATCGCGGCGCGCGGCGATACGGGCAGTTGCTCGCACCAGAACTGCTCGGCAAGCCCGCGCTCGGTCATGCGCGCCTTGAGCGCCTGGGCCTTGATCGAGGCCGGGGCGGAGCGGAAACCATGCAGGTAGACGATCATCGTGTGTTCCTCGATCAGGGCTCGGACCATTCGACCCAGCCGAAGTACCACGTTGCCAGCACGAAGATGCCAAAGGCGATGCGGTACCAGGCGAAGACGATGAAGGTGTGGTTGGAGATGAACTTGATGAAGCTCTTCACCGCCCACATGGCTGCGATGAAGGAGGCGACGAAGCCGACCGCGAACACGGGCAGGTCTTCGATCCGCAGCAGCGCCCAGTTCTTGTACAGATCGTAGGCGGTGGCGGCGAACATGGTCGGGATCGCCAGGAAGAAGGAAAACTCCGCTGCCGTCTTGCGCGACAGGCCGAAGATCAGTCCGCCCATGATGGTGGCGCCCGAGCGCGAGGTGCCAGGAATCATCGCCAGCGCCTGCGCGAAGCCGACCTTGAGCGCGTCGGGCCAGCGCATCTCGTCGACGTCGTTGATGCGCGGGTGATAGGCGCGCTTTTCCACATACAGGATGATCAGCCCGCCCACCACCAGTGCGGTCGCCACCGTGATCGGGTTGAACAGCAGGCCCTTGATCGTGGAGTGGAACATCAGGCCGAGGATGGCCGCGGGCAGGAAGCCGATGAACAGCATCCACACGAAACGCTGTGCGCTTGGTTGCGTGGGCAGGCCGACGGCGACCTTGATCAGGCGCTCGCGGTAGTCCCAGCACACGGCGAGGATGGCGGCGAGCTGGATGACGATCTTGAATACCTTGCTGGTGTCATCGTTGTAGCCGAGGAGGTCGCCTACGATGATCAGGTGGCCGGTGGAAGACACGGGCAGGAATTCGGTCAGGCCCTCTACGATTCCGAGGATGAGGGCGACGAGAAGGAGAGAGAGGTCCATGCGGCTTGGGTGTGGGGAAAGGGGGCGGCGGGATTATAGCCCCCGGGATGTTGCACTGCGGCGGCAATGCCGAATGCGTGACACGGTCGCCTTCGGCGGTTGTCCGCCGAACCGTTGGGAGCGCTCAGGCGGCGGTGAGTGCTTCGAGCCTGTCCAGGTAGCGCAGCGCGTGCGCCTGCTCGCTGCCGCACATTTCGATGGAGGGCTGCAGGCTGGTGCACACCGCGGGCCGGCGCGGGTCGCCGAAGAGCTGGCAGCGGTTTGAGGCGTCGAGCTGGATGCAGCGCACGCCAGCCGGTTTGCCCTGCGCCATGCCTGGGATGGCCGAGGAGATCGAGGGGGCGATGCAACAGGCAGCGCAGCCCGAGCGACAGTCCATTGCCTATGCCTGCCCAGGCAGCGCTGACCACCAGTCGAGGACGGCCTCGAGCGTGGGCGGCAGCAGCGCACCTTCGTCGCCGGTGAAGTTCTTCCATTCGCCGAGGAAGCGCTCGCCAACGGCCGTCAATAGTGGCACGCCAGCCATCACCGTTTCGCCCATCTCGGCGCGCAGGCCGGCGCCCGAGACCTCCTGGGCGCCGAACTTGTTGATGATGACCAGATCGACACCGCGTTCGATCGCGCCGCGCACCGCAACCGAGCCGCGTGCCAGCGCGTCGGGGTCGACCCGGCAGGCCACCGAGCCGCGTCCGAGCTCCTGCGACAGCGGGATGCTCTCGCCGGTCTCCAGGTTCTCCAGTTCCATGGCGCAGGGGTCGTCAATGACGGTGGCGATGTCGTGCTGCAGCACGCCGCCGAGTTTCACGCCGTCTGCCGCGAGCGCGCGTGCAGCCTGGGCGAGCAGGGCCTCGATGTTGTCGGTGGGCTTGTATACGACGGCGGCAATGGCTGTGGCTGGCATGGTCGGGCTCGGCGTTCGGCGCGTACGGTGTCAGCCGCCATTGTCGCACTGCGACGCCAACAAGGGGGCGATGCGGAGGATAATGCGCGCCCTGACGACGCCGATACGGATCCATGAGGGCTGAACAACGGGGCGCACGCCGCCCGGCCGACACGCCGAACTTCGATGATTGCCTGAGCGCCGACCGGCCACGATTGCGTCGATTGGCGAGGGATCTCGCGCGCCCGCCGCGCGCAGCGGACCAGCACGCCCGGCTGCAGGCCGATCTCGAGACGCTGCTCATGCGTTCCCGCGCTGCCTATGCCGCTCGTCGGGCCGCACTGCCGACGCCGGATTTTCCGCCCGAGCTGCCGGTTTCGGCGCGGCGCGACGAGATCGCCGCGGCCTTGGCCGCCCACCAGGTCATCATCGTCTGTGGCGAGACCGGTTCGGGCAAGACCACTCAATTGCCCAAGATCGCACTGACGCTCGGTCGCGGCGTTGCCGGTCTCATCGGCCATACCCAGCCGCGCCGGATTGCCGCGCGCGCAACTGCGAGCCGCATTGCGCAGGAGCTCAGGAGCCCGCTTGGCGAGGTGGTGGGCTACAAGATCCGCTTCACCGACCGCAGTAGCGAGCGCAGCCACATCAAGCTGATGACCGACGGCATCCTGCTCGCCGAGACTCAGACCGATCCGTTGCTCGCCGCCTATGACACCCTGATCATCGACGAGGCGCACGAGCGCAGCCTCAATATCGACTTCCTGCTCGGTTACCTCAAGACCCTGCTGCCGCGCCGGCCCGACCTTAAGGTGGTGGTGACCTCGGCGACGCTCGATGCCGAGCGCTTCGCGACACACTTCGCCGACGCCGCGGGCCAGCCGGCGCCGGTGATCGAGGTTTCGGGGCGACTGTATCCGATCGAAATGCGCTACCGGCCGGTGGAGAGCGAGGAGCTCGACCCCGCCGCGGCCGCGCGGACGGCTGCGGCGAAGGGCGACAAGTCGAAGGATAAGGGGCGCGACCTGATGGACGCCCTTGTCGAAGCGGTCGACGAGGCGCAGCGCTGCGGCCCGGGCGACGTGCTGGTCTTCCTGCCGGGCGAGCGCGAGATCCGCGAGGCCGCAGAGGCGCTGCGCAAGGCCCATCATCTGCCTGGTACAGAGATCCTGCCGCTGTTCGCGCGCCAGTCGGCTCAGGAGCAGGCGCGCGTGTTCTCGCCCTCCAGCGGGCGCCGGGTGGTGTTGTCGACCAACGTGGCCGAGACCTCGCTGACCGTGCCCGGCATCCGCTACGTGGTCGACACGGGCCTGGCACGCATCAAGCGCTACTCGCCGCGCAACAAGGTCGAGCAGTTGCAGGTCGAGAAGGTCGCCCAGTCGGCCGCGAAGCAGCGCGCTGGGCGCTGCGGCCGGGTCATGGACGGTATCTGCTTCCGTCTTTACGACGAGGACGATTTCAACCGCCGCCCGGCGCACACCGACCCCGAGATCCTGCGTTCCTCGCTGGCTGGCGTGATCTTGCGCATGAAGGCCCTGAAGCTGGGCGCGGTGGAGGACTTTCCCTTCATCGATGCGCCGGGCTCGCGCCTGATCGGCGACGGCTATGCGTTGCTCGCCGAGCTCGGCGCCGTCAGCGACGACGATGAGCGCAAGCTCACCCCGATCGGCATCGAGCTTGCCAGGCTGCCGCTCGATCCGCGCATCGGCCGCATGATCCTCGCCGCGCGCGATCGTGGCGCGCTCGCCGAGTTGCTGGTGATCGCCGCCGCGCTGTCGGTGCAGGACCCGCGCGAGCGGCCGCAGGACAGTCCCGGCGGCGCCGACCAGGCCCACGCAAGGTTCCGTGGCGGCGAGCAGGACCAGAAGTCCGAGTTCCTCTGGTACTGGCATCTGTGGAAGGCTTGGGACGAGGTGCAGCGTCACGAGTCGTCCAGCAAGCAGAAGGCCTGGTGCAAGAAGCACTTCCTCAACACCATGCGCATGCGCGAATGGCGTGACGTGTTCAGTCAGCTGCACACGCTGTGCGCTGAGCACGGCTGGAAGGACAACGCGCAACCCGCCAACTACGAGGCGATCCACAAGGCCTTGCTCGCAGGGCTGCTCGGCAACATAGGCTGCAAGGTCGATGAAGGAGAGCACGCAACCAAGGGCCCGCAGGCGGGTTCCTACCTGGGCGCGCGCGGGATCAAGTTCTGGCCGCATCCAGGCTCGTCGCTCGCGAAGAAGGCCGGCAAGTGGATCATGGCCGCAGAGCAGGTCGAGACCAGCCGCCTGTTCGGGCGCTGCATCGCGCGCATCGAGCCGGAGTGGGTGGAAGAGGTCGGCGGCCATCTGCTCAAGCGCCAGGTCTTCGAGCCGCACTGGTCCAAGGCTTCGGGCGCGGTGCGCGCCTGGGAGCGCGGCACGCTGTACGGCCTGGTGATCTACCCGCGCCGCGGCGTGGCCTATCGGGACATCGATCCGGCACTATGCCGCGAGCTCCTTATCCGCGAGGGGTTGGTGCAGGGCGAGGTTGCGGAGGGCGCGGCGCGCGCGATGGCCTTCCTTTCTCACAATCAGCGCCTGGTGACGGAGATCGAGCGTCTGGAGCACAAGTCGCGCCGTCCCGACGTGCTGGTGGACGAGGCGCTGATCGAGGCCTTCTACGACAGCAAGATCCCCGCGGATGTTTGCGATGTCGCCAGCCTGGAGGCATGGCGGAAGAAGGCGGAGAAGTCCGAGCCCAGGCTGCTGCACCTGTCGCGCGAGCAGTTGATGCGCCATGAGGCCGAGGGCGTCACGACCGACCGTTTTCCACCCGTGCTGGAGGTGCTGGGACAGAAGCTCAAGCTCACCTACCTGCATCAACCCGGTGAGGCCGATGACGGTGTGACGCTGACCGTGCCGCTGGCCATGTTGAATCAGGTCCCGACCAACCGCTGCGAGTGGCTGGTGCCGGGGTTGCTGGAGGAGAAAGTCGCGGCGCTGATGAAGACCGTGCCGCAGAAGCACCGCCACCGCCTGCAGCCGGTGGCCGAGAGCGCAGCGGCCTTCATGGCGGCTTGCGAGGCCGGCGAGTTCGACACCGACGAGCCGCTGCTGAAGATGCTGCAGCGCTTCGTCGAGGAGCGCGTGCAGCTGAAGCTGCCGCTGGAGAGCTTCCGCACGGAGAACCTCAAGCCCCACTGCTTCATGAACTTCCGCGTGATAGACGAGCACGGCCGGGTGATGGGGCAGTCGCGCAACCTGATGGACCTGCGCGCGCGCTTCCGCGAGCAGGTGGCGGCGCGTTTCTCGGCGGCGAATATCGGCAGTGCGCTTGCGGGCGCGCTCTCGGCGGCCGGCGTGGCAGGCGCGCCCGCAAGCGTTCGGGCGGATCGCGCGGGTGGAGGGCAGTCCGGCCCCGGTGCGAGTCATGCTGCATCGGGCCGCGGTGCGCAGGCGGGCGGTGCCGCGCGGGGGCGTGACGGGGCGACGGCTGAGGTGGCGGGGCTGGGCAATGAGGCACCAGCGCTACCGGCGAAGACGCTGTCCGGCTTCACCACGTGGAGTTTTGGCCCCTTGCCCGAGCTGCTCGAGATCCGCGTCGCCGGCCGCGAGGTGATTGGCTTCCCTGCGCTGCATGATGACGGCGACAGTGTTTCGCTGCGGCCCTATGACACCCCCGAGGAGGCGGCGCGTGTGCATCGGCGCGGTCTCGCCCGTCTGTTTGCGTTGAACCTGAAGGATCAGGTGCGTGCTGTCGAGCGCCTGCCCGGCCTGCGTGAGCTTGCGTTGCAGTACATGAGCTTCGGCACCGAGGCCGAGCTGAAGGCTCGCCTGGTGGACGCCACATTGAGCCGTTGCTGTCTGCTGGAGCCTTTGCCGACCGAGGCGGGAGCCTTCGCGCAGCGGTGCGCAGAGGCGAAGACGCGGGTCAGTCTGGTTGCACAGGAGTTCGTACGCCTGGCGGGCCAGTTGCTGGTTGAGCACGCGGGCTTGCAGAAGCGGCTGTCTGGGCTGAAAACCTTCCCCGAGGTCGTTGCAGACATCCAGGCTCAACTTGGCGGGCTGTTGCCCAAGGACTTCCTGGTCGCCTTCGAGTGGGAAAGGCTGGCCCATTTCCCGCGCTACCTGAAAGGAGCATCGGTTCGGCTCGACAAACTCCGCAACAATCCGGCGCGTGATGCACAGGCCATGGCCGAGTGGAGGCAGCTTGCCCAGGCCTGGGAGCGAGAGCGACTGGCGCGCCGCCGCGCCGGCGTCGAAGACCCTGCGCTGGAGGAATTCCGCTGGCTGCTGGAGGAGTTGCGCGTCGGTCTGTATGCGCAGGAGCTGAGGACGCCGATGCCCGTGTCGGTCAAGCGTCTGCAGAAGATCTGGGAGAGCCGCCCGCGCTAGCCCGACGCGGGCGGCTCTCGCCGTCTCAGCGTAGCGGGATCACGATCGGGGGGACGCTCACCCCGATCACCACTGCGGGCGAATGGCTATAGGTGTAGGGGCGATACGCCGGTTCGTAGTAGTGCTTGTGCACGATCGTCTCGCGATAGTGGCGAGGACGCTCGTGGATGATCACGCGTTCGCGCACGACATGGCGCTCGTCCCAGCCGCGGTGGACGTGTTTGTGCTTGTACGCATGCTTGTACTTATGGGTGTGTCCGTGCCTGTCCCAGCCGCGGTGATCACGGTCGCCGCGCGCTTCGGCAGCGCCCGCGCTGGCGAGCAGTCCGCCGCACAGAAGTGCGGTGAGCAGCTTGTGGTAGAGGGGTGTCTTCATGATCTGCCTCGTTCGTGTTGTCGTGTCGCAGGGCATGGCCCCGGTGTCTGCATGCTAGGCGCTGCGGCGCATACGGGGGCGGTGCGAATGTAAGCAGGATTTTTCGAGCGTGCCGACATGGGCCTCGTTGTGTCCGCCTTGTCAATACAAGGCTTTGACATCCCCGGGTTTCTTGTTATATTCGTGGGCTTCCCTTGCCCCACCGGATTCGCATGCCGGGGGGCTGCTTCACTCAACCGCAAGGAGTCTGCATGCGACACTACGAAATCGTATTCATCGTCCACCCGGACCAGTCCGAGCAGGTGCCGGCGATGGTCGAACGCTACAAGACCATCGTGACCGCCCGCAATGGCCAGATCCACCGCCTGGAAGACTGGGGTCGCCGCCAGATGGCCTACCCGATCCAGAAGGTGCACAAGGCTCACTACGTGCTGATGAACATCGAGTGCGACGGCGAGACGCTGGCTGAACTCGAGCACTCGTTCAAGTTCAACGACGCCGTGCTGCGCCACCTCACCATCAAGATGAAGAAGGCCGTGACCACGCCTTCGCCGATGATGAAGGAAGAGAAGTCGCGCTCGCTGAGCACCGCTTCCGACGACAAGCCGGCCGACAGCGAAGCTGCTGCTGCCTGAGTTGCCTGAGCCGGGTCTGAACCAACTGCGCATCGATGCGCGCGTGGCCGAAGTGCTGCCGTTGCGTCGAACCCCTGCCGGAGTGCCGGTCGCCAGCTGTACGTTGGCGCACGAATCGAAACAGATCGAAGCGGGTTTGAGCCGCGATGTTTCGGTGGAGCTCCAGGCGGTCGCAGTGGGTGATCTGGCTGCGGTGCTCGCGGTGGCGGCTCCGGGATGCGCGATCCGCGCGACCGGTTTCATGGCCGCCAGGAGCATGCGCAGTCGCAGCCCGGTTCTGCATCTGAACACAATCGAATTTCTCGAAGGAAACTGAAAATGGCCTTCAAGCCCAAATCCAAGTTCAAGAAGAAAGATGACCGCGGCGGTCGTGGTCTGTTCAAGCGTCGCAAGTTCTGCCGCTTCACCGCTGAGAAGATCGAAGAAGTCGACTACAAGGATGTGGACATCCTCAAGGACTTCATCACCGAAAACGCCAAGATCATGCCGGCCCGCATTACCGGCACCAAGGCGGGTTACCAGCGTCAGCTGTCGGTCGCCGTCAAGCGCGCCCGCTTCCTGGCTCTGATGCCTTACACCGACCTGCACCAGTAAGAGAGGAACGACGTCATGCAAATCATTCTTCTCGAGAAGGTTGTCAATCTGGGTGGCCTCGGCGATGTGGTCAAGGTCAAGGATGGTTACGCTCGTAACTTCCTGATTCCGCAGGGCAAGGCCAAGCGTGCCACGCAGGCCAATCTGGCCGAGTTCGAAGCCCGCCGCGCTGAACTCGAGCGCGCCCAGGCAGAGAAGCTCGCTGCCGCCCAGGCGCTCGCAGCCAAGCTCGAAGGCGTCAGCGTCCAGGTCGCCCGCAAGGCCGGCATGGACGGTCGCCTGTTCGGCTCGGTCGGCAACGCCGACATCGCCGATGGACTGGTGGCTCAGGGCTTCGAGATCGAGCGTTCGGCCGTGCGTCTGCCCGATGGCCCGCTCAAGCAGGTCGGTGATGTCCAGGTCGAAGTGTCCCTGCACGCAGATGTCCTCGCGACCATCACCGTGACGGTGGTTGGCGAGCAGTAATTCCCGCGTCTTTGCGCGTGATCGAAAGGGCTGCCTTGCGCAGCCCTTTTTGCTTTCGGAAGCGTGCCGTGCAAGTGGCGCGCCGCTAGCATCGCTAGAATCCGATGAGTGGAATCGAAAGGTGGTCGTGATGAGCTCTCTCCCCTCCCGTTTTGCCGACCATGTCGCGGCCGATCCGCAACTGGCGCAGATCAAGCTGCCGCCGCATTCGATCGAGGCCGAGCAGTCGCTGATCGGCGGCATCCTGCTCGACAACCAGGCTTGGGAGCGGGTTGCCGATCTTGCCAACGAGTCCGACTTCTATCGCGACGACCATCGCCGCATCTACCGCCACATCACCCGGCTCATCGATCAGGGGCGGCCGGCCGACGTGGTGACGGTGTTCGAGTCGCTGGAGAAGAACGGAGAGGCCGAGCAGGCCGGCGGTCTCGCCTACATTGCCGAGATCGCCAACAACACGCCGTCGGCGGCGAACATCCGCCGCTACGCCGAGATCGTTCGCGAGCGCGCAATCCTGCGCAAGCTGGTGGCGGTCGGCGACGAGATTGCGGCGAGTGCGCTGAGCCCTTCCGGCAAGGACGCCAAGGCCTTGCTCGACGAGGCTGAGGCGAAGGTGTTCGAGATTGCCGAGGCCGGTGCCCGTCATACCAGCGGGTTCGTCTCCATCCAGCCCATCCTCAAGCAAGTGGTGGATCGGGTGCAGGAGCTCTACGACCGCGACAACCCGCAAGAGGTTACAGGGGTGCCTACTGGGCTGGTGGATCTCGATGAGAAGACGTCCGGCCTGCAGCCGTCGGACATGATCATCGTTGCGGGGCGTCCGGCAATGGGCAAGACGACCTTCGCCTTGAATCTTGCCGAGCACATTGCGATCGAGCAGCGCCTGCCGGTGGCGATCTTCTCGATGGAAATGCCGGGCACGCAGCTCGCGACCCGCTTCATCTCTTCGGTCGGTCGCATCGACATGCAGAAGATCCGCAGTGGACGGCTTACCGACGATGACTGGCAGCGGCTCACCATGGCGATGGGCAAGCTCTACGATGCGCCGCTCTTCATCGATGAGACGCCGGGTCTCAATCCGATCGATCTGCGCGCGCGTGCGCGCCGGCTCGCTCGCCAGTGCGGCAAGCTCGGCCTCATCGTCATCGACTACCTGCAGCTGATGAGCGGTACGCGTGAAGGCGACAACCGGGCGTCAGAGCTCTCCGAGATCTCGCGCTCCGTGAAGTCGCTGGCCAAGGAGCTCCATGTGCCGATCATTGCCTTGTCGCAGTTGAACCGAAGTCTCGAGCAGCGTCCCAACAAGCGTCCCGTGATGTCCGATCTGCGCGAATCCGGTGCGATCGAGCAGGATGCGGACATCATCATGTTCATCTATCGTGACGAGGTCTACAACCCCGATTCGCCGGACAAGGGCACGGCGGAGCTGATCATCGGCAAGCACCGTAACGGTCCGACCGGCACCGTGCGCATGACCTTCATTGGTGAGAACACGCGATTCGAAAACTATGCGGCCGCACCGGGAGCCTACTGACGGGAGCTGGGGGTGCGCATACCGGATGCGCCGGCATGCATCCATTTAAAACCTTGATCGTTATTTTTCTTGACGGTCTGGATTGGGTGTCTATAATGCGCACCTCTTCAGC
>NZ_AMXB01000017.1:0-84120 GCF_000310125.2 Thauera sp. 27 | reverse complement strand
GCTGGCGCCGCTCCTACGGCGGGAGCTGCCTCTGTAGGAGCGGCGCAAGCCGCGAGCCTTTCGTCGCCCCGTGTGCTTCAACGTGCATGCCGGCTCACGTTTGATTGCCCGGGGCTGTAACGCTTACACGAACTGCACGACCTGGGCTGCACCGCGGGCCTTGGCGGCCTGCGGGTCGTTGAAGTCGGCCATCAGCTGCGCCTGCCTGGCCTTGGCGAGCGCGATGTGCCGCTCCTTGACGTGGCCGTAGCCGCGTACCTCGTCGGGCATGCTGGCGAGCTTGACCGCGATGGCGAGGTTGTCGCGGCTGAGCTTGTCGCACAGGGTGTCGAGCAGGCGGTCGTAGTCCTCGATCGCCTGGCGCTCCATGCGACGCTCCTCGGTCTTGCCGAAGATGTCCCACTTGCCGCCGCGCAGGTGCTTGAGCCTGGCCAGGTGGCGGAAGGCCTTGAGCACCCAAGGGCCGTACTTCTGCTTGACCGGCTCACCCGTCTCCGGGTCGCGCTTGGAGAGCAGCGGCGGGGCGAGGTTGTACTCGACCGTGTAGCCGTGCGGGAACTGCGCGTCGAGCTCGGCGAGGAAGGCCGGGTCGGAGTGCAGGCGGGCGACCTCGTACTCGTCCTTGTAGGCCATCAGCTTGTAGAAGTAGCGTGCGGCGGCTTCGGTGAGCGCTGAGCCTTCCGGTGCGACGCGCTGTTCGGCCTCCATCACGCGCTTCACCTTGGCCGCGTAGCGGCGGGCGTAGGCGGCGTCCTGGTAGCCGATCAGGTCGGGCACGCGGATCTCGAGCAGGCGGCGCACTTCGCCGCTGGCACCGACCGAATCCACGATCTGGCGCGCCTCGGCGGTCAGCTCGGGCAGCTTGGGCGCCTTGGCCTCGTACTTGCGGATCTCGGCGTGGACGTAGTCGATGTCGACCACCGCCATGCGGCCCCACTTGAACGCCAGCAGGCTCATGTCCACCCCGACGCCGGCCTGGCGGATCGCGGTCTCGAAGGCGGCGGCGCTGATCGGCAGCGCGCCGGCCTGGTAGGCCACGCCGACCATGAACATGTTGGTCGCCATGCTGTCGGCAAAGAGGCCCTCGGCCAGCGTCTGCGCGTCGAGATAGACGTTGTCGTTGCGGCGGCTGACGCGGTCGATGCCCTGGGTCAGGCGGTCGATGTTGGGGAACTGCACCGACTTGTCCGACACCATGTAGCCGGTCGGCGCCTGGCCGGTCGATACGATCGCGATCGTGCGCTCGGGGTGGCACTTGTCCAGGTTCTTGTTGTCGGTGGCGTTGAGGATGTCGAAGCCCAGGTACAGGTCGGTGCTGCCGTCGGAGATCTTGTTCGCGCCGTCGAAGGGGGTGGCGGTGACCTTGATGTCCGAGATCACCGCGCCGCCCTTCTGCGCCAGGCCGGTCTGATCCAGGCCCACGGCCCATTTGCCGTCGATGCGCGCGGCGTTGGCGATGGTCGCCGCCACGGTCACCGAGCCGGTGCCGCCGATGCCCATGACGTGGGCGCCGAAGTTGTCCGGGTCGACCTTGAACACGGGGTCGGGCAGTTCGCGTTCGAGTGCGGGCAGGCGGCCCTTCTTCTTTTTCTTGCCACCGTCGGCGGCCTCGGGGGCAGCCTTGGGCGTGATGGTGAGGAAGGACGGGCAGAAGCCCTTCACGCAGGAGTAGTCCTTGTTGCACGAAGGCTGGTGGATGCGCGTCTTGCGACCGAATTCGGTCTGCACCGGCTCGACCGACATGCAGTTGGACTTCTCGCCGCAGTCGCCGCAGCCTTCGCACACGCGCTCGTTGATCACCATGACCGCCTCCGGCTCCCAGGCCTTGCCGCGGCCACGCTGGCGGCGCAGTTCGGCGGCGCACTCCTGGTCGTGGATGAGCACGGTCGTGCCTTCGGTCTCGGCGAGCAGCTTCTGCGCTTCCATGATGCGGTCGCGGTGCCAGACCTCGGTGTTGCCGATGAGATTGACCGCGTTGTAGCGCGACAGGTCCTCGGTGGTGACGATGATGCGCTTGACGCCGTTGGCCACGAGCTCGGCCACCAGGTTGCGCACCGGCTCGGCGCCCATGATCTCCTGGCCGCCGGTCATCGAGGTGTGGCTGTTGACCAGGATCTTGAAGGTGATGTTGGTGTTGGTCGCCGCACAGTAGCGCACCGCCAGGCTGCCTGAGTGGGCGTAGGTGCCGTCGCCCATGTTCTGGAAGATGTGCTGCGTGTCGGTGAAGGGCTGCATGCCGATCCACTGCGCGCCCTCGGCGCCCATGTGGGTGCCCATGACCACGCCGCGCTTCATCCACATCGCCATCGTGTGGCAGCCGATGCCGGCCGACACGATGCTGCCGTCGGGGGCCTTGGTGGAGGTGTTGTGCGGACAGCCCGAGCAGTACCAGGCCGAGCGCGTCAGCGTGGTCAGCGCGTTGCGGCTGTGGATCTCGTCCAGGCGGCGGATCCAGGCCTCGGCCGACTCCAGCCGGGTCTTGCGCGACAGGCGGGCGTGGAGCGCACGGGCGATGATGTCGGACTCGAACTCGCCGTGGAAGGGCAGCAGGTCGCAGCCTTCCTCGTCGCGCTTGCCGACGATGCGCGGCGCGTTGGCCGTGCCGTAGAGGATCTCCTTGGCGAACAGCTCGATGAAGGGGCGCTTCTCCTCGACGACGAGAATCTCCTCGAGCCCGCGTGCGAAGTCGCGGATGTCGTCCGGCTGCAGCGGGTTGAGCATGCCGATCTTGAGGATGCGCACGCCGGCGCGACGCAGGGCGTCGTCGTCCAGGCCCATCTCCATGAAGGCCTGGCGCAGGTCGTGGTAGGTCTTGCCGGCGGTGATGATGCCCAGCCAGGCGTCGACGTTGGGGAGCGTGACCTTGTTGAGGCCGTTCTCGCGCGCATACTGGCGGGCGAGCTCGAGGCGCGCGTAGTACAGCGTGCGCTCCATGTCGAGCGCGTCCTTGCGCACGTTCATGCCGAGGTTGACCTCGGGGCTGTAGGGGCGGCCGTCGAGCTCGACCACCGGGGTGATGAACTTCAGGCGGTCGGGGTCGACGATCGCGCTGCCGCTGCCGTCGGCGACGTTGGTGACGATCTTGAGGCCCGCCCACAGGCCCGAGATGCGCGACAGGTAGTAGCCGTGCAGGCCGAAGTCGAGGATGTCCTGCACGTTGCCCGGGTACAGCGAGGGGATGCCGACGTGGTAGAACATGGCCTCCGACTGACTCGGCAGCGAGGACGACTTGCAGCTCGGGTCGTCGCCGAAGATGGCGAGCACGCCACCATTGCGCAGGGTGCCGGTGTAGTTTGCGTGCTTGAGCGCGTCGCCCGAGCGGTCGACGCCCGGCGCCTTGCCGTACCAGGTGCCGACCACGCCGTCGAACTTCTGCTTGCCCACCGTGTGCATCATCTGGGTGCCCCAGACGGCGGTGGCGGCGAGGTCCTCGTTGAGGCCGTCGACGAACTGGATGTTGTGCTGCATCAGCAGCTTCTGCTGCTTGATGAAGTTGGCGTCCAGCATGCCCACGGGCGAGCCGCGGTAGCCGGAGATGAACATGGCGTTGTTCAGACCGCGGCGGCGGTCGAAGCGGATCTGGTCCATCGTCAGGCGCACCAGCGCCTCGATGCCCCCGATGTGGATGATCCCCTCTTCTGCCGTGAATTGCCGCGTCAGGTCCTGTTTGGACGACATCGGTGTTGCCCCTCTTGAATGTGGTGTGCGCCCCGGATGTGCAACGGGCTGGCGCGCGCTCGAAATGGCGCGCTGCCAGCCCGTGTCAGCAGCGCTTGGATGCGATCAGGCGAAGCGGAACGAGACGTTGCCGAGGTCCTGGAAGCGGACGTTGACGTTGTCGCCCTTCTTCACCGGGATGGCTTCGGTGACGCCGCCGGTCATGATGAAGGTGCCGGCCGGGATCTCCTGGCCGCGCTTGCCGAGCTCGTTGGCCATCATCGCGATCGCCACCAGCGGGTTGCCGAGCACGGCCGCGCCGGCGGCCATGGAGACGATCTCGCCATTGATCTCGAGCACCACGCCCAGCGTCGGCAGGTCGAGTTCGTCGAGGTTGCGCATGTTGCCGCCGATCACGAAGCGGGCCGACGAGGTGTTGTCGGCGATCACGCTCTTGAGGTCGAACTTGAAGTCGCGGTAGCGCGAGTCGATCACCTCGACCGCCGGCAGCACGAAGTCGATCGCCGCCATGACGTTGCCGATGTGGCAGCCGGGCCCGCGCAGGGGGGCCTTGGTGACCACGCAGATCTCGGCTTCGACCTTGGGGTGGATGAGTTCGTCGAACTTTACTTCGCCGCCGTCCGGCACCGACATGTAGTCGGCGATGAAGCCGAACACCGGGGTCTCGACGCCCATCTGCTTCATCTTGGCGCGCGAGGTCAGGCCCGCCTTGAGGCCGGCGATCCTGGTGCCACGCGCTTCCTTGCGGCGACGGATCTCGTCCTGGATGGCATAGGCGTCATCCCAGTCCATGTCGGGGTAGTCGTCGGTGATCTTGGTGACATCAAAAGCCTGCAGCTCGGCGTTTTCGAGGTGCTCGGCGAGCTTGGCGATGGTGGCCTGGTCGAGGGTGATTGCCATGGGTGCGGTTTCCTTGTCAGATGAAGCGGACCGACGTGCCACCGAGGCCGCCGACGTTGCAGATGAGGCTGTCGCCGGCGACGACCGGGACGAGCGGGGATTGCGAACCGGAGAGGATGATCTCGCCGGCCTTGAGGCCGATCCCCAGGCGCCCCAGGGTGTTGGCCAGCCAGGCGATGGCGTTGACCGGCGAGCCCTGCACGGCGGCGCCGGTGGAGGTGCTGATGATGTCGCCGTTCTTGGACAGCACCATGCCGGCGAGCGCGAGGTCGAGCTGGCGCGGGCTCTTGCGCACGCCGCCGAGCACCAGCACGCCGCAGGAGGCGTTGTCGGCCACGGTGTCCTGGATCTTGATCTTCCAGTCCTTGATGCGCGAATCGACGATCTCGAAGCAGGGCACCACGCAGTCGGTGGCGCGCAGCACGTCGGCCGCAGTCACGCCCGGGCCCATGAGGTCGTTCTTGAGAATGAAGGCGACTTCGGCCTCGGCCTTGGGGGCGATCATCGACGAGGCGACGATCGGCTCGCCCTCGTTGTAGACCATGTTCGACAGCAGCTGGCCGAAGTCGGGCTGGTTCACCTTCAGCATGTCCATGACGACCTTGCTGGTGACGCCGATCTTCTTGCCGACCACGCTGTGGCCGTCGTCGAGCTGGCGCTGGATCATGCGCAGCTGGATGTTGTAGGCGTCCTCGATGGTGATGTCGGGCTCGCGGTCGGTCAGCGGCGTGACCGGGGTCAGGGTCTTGAGTGCGGTGTACAGCTCGTCGCCGTAGTGATTGATCTTGCTCTGGTCCATGTCGTGTTCCCGGTGAGGTGTTTGGTTGATGAGCCGGTGATCAGTACTTGATCATCACGTTGCGCAGTTCGGTGTAGAACTCGAGCGAGTGCACCCCGCCCTCACGGCCGATGCCCGATTGCTTGGAGCCGCCGAAGGGGGTGCGCAGGTCGCGCAGGAACCAGCTGTTGATCCAGCACAGGCCGACCTCGATGGCGTTGGCCATGCGCATGGCGCGGCTGATGTCCTGGGTGTGCACCGAGGTGGCCAGGCCGTAGCGGTTGGCGTTGACCATGTTCAGCACTTCCTCTTCGGTGTCGAAGGGCTGGATGTGGCAGCACGGCCCGAAGATCTCCTCGGTGACCACGGTCGCGGTCTCGGGCAGGCCGGTCCAGATCGTGGGCTGTACCCAGCAGCCGTCCTTGAGGTCTTCCGGCATGTCGGGGATGCCGCCGCCGCAGACGATGTTGGCGCCTTCTTCCTTGGCCTTGGCGTACATGCCCAGCACCTTGGCCTGGTGCTTCTTGCTCACCAGCGGGCCGATCTTGGTGTCGGGGTCGAAGGGGCGACCCGGCTTCATGGTCTCGGCGGTGTGCTTCATCGCGGCGACCAGCTTGTCGAAGATCGGGCGCTCGACATACACACGCTCGGTGCCGAGGCAGACCTGGCCAGCGTTCTCGAAGCAGGAGCGGGTGAGAGTGGCGATGGTGTTGTCGAAGTCGCAGTCGGCGAACACCACGGCGGCGTTCTTGCCGCCCAGTTCCAGCGACACCGGGCGGATACCGTCGGCCGCGGCCTTCATGATCGCGGTGCCGGTGCGGGTCTCGCCGGTGAAGGTGACGCCGTTGACGTCCGGGTGCGCGGTCAGGAAGGCGCCGGCCGAATCCACGCCGAAGCCGTTGACCACGTTGTACACGCCCTTGGGCAGGCCGACCTTGTTCATCACCTCGCCGAGCAGGGTAGCGGTGCTGGGGGTGTCTTCCGAGGGCTTGACGACCACGGTGTTGCCGCAGGCGAGCGCCGGGCCGGCCTTCCAGGTCATCAGCAGCAGCGGCAGGTTCCACGGGCAGATGATCGCGATCACGCCGCGCGGGGTGCGCACGCCGTAGCTGCGCGCGGTCTTGCCGTCCGGGGTGCGCATCTCGAAGGACTCGGTCGACACGTTCTTGATGGTGTCGGTGAAGATCTTGAAGTTGGCGGCACCGCGCGGGATGTCGATGTGCGAGGCGAGGTGGGCGGGCTTGCCGGTATCGGCGATTTCGGCCTGCAGGAAGTCGTCGAAGCGGCGGTTGATCTCATTGACGACCTCGTCGAGCAGGTTGCAGCGCTCGACCACGGAGAGCTTGCCCCAGGGGCCTTTGAGTGCGGCCTTGGCGGCAGCGACGGCAGCATCGACCTCCGGCTTGCCGGCTTCGTACACCATGCCGATCAGCGCGTTGTCGACCGGGTTGCGGTTCTCGTAGGTCTTGCCGCTGGCGTTGGTGACGTACTCGCCGTTGATGAAGTTCTTGATCTCTTTCATGTTCGAAGGGTCCTCGAGTGATGTGTCGTTCGTTGTGGTCGCGGTGCGGGTGCCGTGGCCTTTTGCGCGACCCTTGAGCATGAGTCGCGAGATAAATTGTGAATCTCGAGATTTTATACGCGAGATTTTCCGTGGCTGCAAGCCCGACAGGAAAAATCAGCGTGTCGCGCTCGCCTGTGCCTCGCGTACCCGGTGCGCACCTTCATGGTGCGGGCGGAGTCGTGTGCACCGCTGTGGTGCGCGCATGAGGTCGAAATCTGTGCGGTGACGTCACTCCGGTCCCGCCTGACCGTCGTTGCTCGGTCGCGAGCCTTGTCCTTTCAATGGCTTGTGGCACTTCGTCGCAAGCTGGTCCGCAGCTTGCTAGGCAGCTGCCATGAATGCGCCCGCCCTCGCCTCGGCCCTTGCTATTGCACCCACGCCTGCTGGCGCAGGCTGGCAGGCCCGGCTGCGTCTTGGTTTCGAGCGCCGTGGCGCACGCACGGTGCTTGTCGCGCGTGAGCACTACGGGCCGCTGGTGGTGCAACGGCCGCTGTATCCCGAGGGTGAGGCGGTGTGCCACACCATCCTGGTGCATCCGCCGGCCGGGATCGCCGGCGGTGACCGCCTGGCACTTACGCTGGCCCTGGGGGCCGGTGCGCATGTGCTGTTGACGACGCCGGGTGCGGGCAAGTGGTACCGCAGCGCAGGTCTGCATGGCGAGCTGGTGCAGCGCATCGAGATCGCAGAGGGGGGCGTGTGCGAGTTCCTGCCGCAGGAGAGCATCGTCTATGACGGTGCTCTCGGCGCCGTGACGACGGAAGTGGAACTGGGCGGATCGGCAGTGTTCATCGGTGCCGAGATGCTGTGCCTTGGGCGTACGGGTTCGGGCGAACGCTTCGGCCGGGGCGAGCTTGCGCTGCGCACGCGTATCCGCCGCGACGGCAGGCCGGTGTGGCTCGAGCGCGGTGTGCTCGAGGGCGGCGGTGCGCTGCTCGATAGTGCAGTGGGCCTGGGTGGCGAGCCGGTGAGCGCCTGCCTGCTGATTGCGGCACCCGCCTGCGATGCAGCCTTGCTGGAAGCCTGGCGGGCGGTGGAGCCCGTTGCCGGGCAGGGGGCGGTGACCCTGCTGCCCGGCCTGCTCGTCGCGCGCTGGCTGGGCCCGGCTTGCGAGCCCGGTCGGCAATGGCTGACGCGTCTGTGGAGCGTGGCGCGTCCGGCGGTGGCGGGGCGCGCAGCGCAGGTGCCGCGCATCTGGAGAACTTGAGACAAGCGTGCGTCGCCGGCCCAGGTGCCGGCCGGCGCCTGAGGAGGAAGGATGGAACTGACACCCCGCGAGAAGGACAAGCTGCTGATCTTTACCGCCGGCCTGCTGGCCGAGCGCCGGCGCGCGCGCGGCCTGAAGCTGAACTACCCCGAGGCGGTGGCACTGATCACCTGCGCCATCTTCGAAGGCGCGCGCGACGGGCGCACGGTGGCCGAGCTGATGAGCTACGGCGCAACCTTGCTCACCCGCGATGATGTGATGGACGGCGTGGCCGAGATGATCCCCGATATCCAGGTCGAGGCCACCTTTCCCGACGGGACCAAGCTGGTGACCGTGCACAACCCCATCCTGTGAGGCCCTTGCGATGATTCCGGGTGAATACTTCGTCGCCGATGGCGACATCGAAATCAATGTCGGCCGCACCACCTTGACGCTGGTGGTGACCAACACGGGCGATCGCCCGATCCAGGTCGGTTCGCACTATCACTTTGCCGAAACCAATACCGCGCTCCACTTCGATCGTGCTGCGGCGCGCGGCTTCCGGCTGAACATTGCAGCGGGTACCGCGGTGCGTTTCGAGCCTGGTCAGTCGCGTACCGTCGAACTGGTGGCGCTCGATGGCGAGCGCGAGGTGTATGGATTCAACGGCCTGGTCATGGGAGCACTGTGATGGCGGAGATCTCGCGCCGCGCCTATGCGGAAATGTTTGGCCCGACCGTGGGTGATCGCCTGCGCCTCGCCGACACCGAACTGGTGATCGAAGTCGAGCACGACTTCACGATCTACGGCGAGGAGGTGAAGTTCGGTGGCGGCAAGGTGATCCGCGACGGCATGGGCCAGGGCCAGGGCGTCTCGGCCGACGTGGCGGACACGATCATCACCAACGCGCTCATCGTCGATGCGGTCGCCGGCATCGTGAAGGCCGACGTCGCCCTCAAGGACGGACGTATCTGGCGGATCGGCAAGGGCGGCAATCCGGACATCCAGCCCGGGGTGACGATCCCCATCGGTGCCGGTACCGAGGTCATCGCCGGCGAGGGCATGATCCTGACCGCCGGCGGTATCGACAGCCACATCCACTGGATCTGCCCGCAGCAGATCGAGGAGGCGCTGATGTCGGGCGTCACCACCATGCTCGGTGGTGGCACCGGACCCGCGACCGGCACCTACGCCACCACGTGCACGCCGGGGCCGTGGCATGTCCACCGCATGCTCGAGGCGGCCGAAGCCTTCCCGATGAACATGGGCTTCTTCGGCAAGGGCAACGCCAGCCTGCCGGCGCCGTTGAAGGAGCAGGTGGCAGCCGGTGTGATCGGGCTCAAGCTGCACGAGGACTGGGGTACGACGCCGGCGGCGATCGACAACTGCCTGACGGTGGCCGACGAGATGGATATCCAGGTTGCCATCCATTCCGACACGCTCAACGAGTCCGGTTTCGTCGAGGCGACACTGGCGGCATTCAAGGGCCGCACCATCCACACCTTCCATACCGAAGGTGCGGGCGGTGGTCATGCACCGGACATCATCAAGGCGATCAGCCGGCCCAATGTGCTGCCGTCGTCGACCAACCCGACACGGCCCTACACGGTCAACACCATCGATGAGCACCTCGACATGCTGATGGTGTGCCATCACCTCGATCCGTCGATTGCCGAGGACGTGGCGTTTGCCGAGTCGCGCATCCGCCGCGAGACCATTGCCGCCGAGGACATCCTGCACGACAGCGGCGCGTTCTCGATGATGTCGTCGGACTCCCAGGCCATGGGCCGGGTGGGCGAGGTGGTGATCCGCACCTGGCAGACCGCGCACAAGATGAAGCTGCAACGCGGCTGGCTGGCGCCCCGGCGCGGCCCCGCCGCAGCGGTGCCGGAGGCCGTCGCGGCCATCGAGGGCAGCGACCGCAACGACAATTTCCGCGTCAAGCGCTACATCGCCAAGTACACCATCAACCCGGCCATCACGCACGGCGTCGCCCACGAGGTGGGCTCGATCGAGCCCGGCAAGCTCGCCGATCTGGTGTTGTGGCGGCCGGCATTCTTCGGCGTCAAGCCCAGCCTGATCCTGAAGGGCGGCATGATTGCCGCCGCGGCGATGGGCGATCCCAACGCCTCGATCCCGACCCCGCAGCCGGTGCATTACCGACCGATGTTCGGCAGTTTCGGCAAGGCGCTGAAGACCTCGGTGACCTTCGTTTCGGCGGCCGCCCTGGCGAATCCCGAGATCGCCGCGCTCGGGCTGCACAAGCCGCTGGTGGCGGTGCGGGGCTGCCGCAAGGTGAGCAAGGCCGACATGGTGTTGAACGATGCTACGCCCTCCATCGAGGTCGACCCCGAAACCTACGTCGTGCGTGCCGACGGCGAGCACCTGAGCTGCGAGCCGGCTGCGGCCTTGCCTATGGCACAGCGCTACTTCCTGTTCTGAGACGACATCATGCAAGCAGATTCCACTACCGTCGCACCGGTCGCCACGGTGTCGGCGCCCCCCGCTTCTTCCGCGCTGTGCCTGATCGAGGCGCGCTACAGCGGCGATGCGCCGGCGAGCGACCACCTGGAGCTCGATTTCAACACCCGCAGCAAGAGCCGCCTGCGCGCACGCCTGGCCTCCGGCGCCGAGGTTGGCCTGTTCCTGCCGCGTGGCACCATCCTGCGCGGTGGCGACCGGCTGCTGGCGAACGATGGCCGGGTGGTCGCCGTGGTGTCCGCAGCCGAAGACCTGCTCGAGGTGCGCTGCGCCACCGCGACCGAACTCGCGCGTGCAGCCTTTCATCTTGGCAACCGCCATGTCGCGGTGGAGGTCGGGCGCGATGGCGGTGGCGACTGGTTGCGCCTGCAGGCCGACCATGTACTCGAGGACATGCTCGTCGGCCTGGGGGCATTGGTTAGCACGCTGCGGGCACCCTTCGAACCCGAGGCTGGCGCCTATGCGCCCGGCCACCAGCATCCGGGCGATGGCAGCGGCGCGCGCATCCATCTGATGGCAGGGCAGTGAGCATGCGCCCGGCGGCGCCCCTGCTGCCCATGCTGCGCCTGCTGCAACTGGCCAGCCCTGCGCTGCCGGTGGGCGCCTATACCTACTCGCAAGGCCTGGAGTGGGCGGTGGAGAGTGGCGTGGTCGCCAGAGAGGCGGATGCCGCGGCGTGGATCGGCGATCTGCTCGAGTGGAGCGTGGCACGCTTCGAGGCGCCGTTGCTGGCGAGCCAGCTTGCTGCCTGGGCCTGTGGCGAGGACGGCGAGGTGGCGCGGCTCAACGACGACTTTCTCGCCAGCCGGGAGACGGCCGAGCTGCGTGCCGAGACGCTGCAGATGGGCTGGTCGCTGGTCAGGCTGCTCACCGAACTGGATGCCTTCGCCGCGCTGCCGGGCTGGCGCGCGCGCCTGCTGGCGCTCGATACGCCCTGCTTTCCGACCGCCTGGTCGGCCGCTGCCGCGGCCTGGCAGGTGCCGGCCGATCAGGCCCTGGCCGCCTACCTCTGGGCCTGGGCCGAGAACCAGGTGATGGCGGCGCTAAAGGCGGTGCCGCTCGGTCAGAGCGCAGGCCAGCGCCTGCTCGCCACGCTGGGCGAGCGCATTCCGGCGCTGGTCGGGCAGGCGCTGGAGCTGCCCGAAGCGCGCTGGAGCAACTACACCCCCGGCCTGGCCATTGCCAGCAGCCGGCATGAAACCCAATACACGAGGCTGTTCAGATCATGAGCATGAATCTCTCAGAAGGCTGCGGTCGCGATCGCGGGCATCATCGCGGTCCGCTCCGAGTCGGCATCGGAGGTCCGGTCGGCTCCGGCAAGACGGCGCTCACGCTTGCGCTGTGCCTGGCGCTGCGCGACAAGTACAACATCGCCGTGGTCACCAACGACATCTACACTGCCGAGGATGCCCAGTTCCTCGTGCGCAACGAAGCGCTCGCACCCGAGCGCATCATCGGCGTCGAGACCGGTGGCTGCCCGCATACGGCGATTCGCGAGGACGCCTCGATCAACCTCGAGGCAGTCGATCGGCTCAACGCGCGCTTTCCGGGGCTGGACATCATCTTCGTCGAGTCCGGTGGCGACAACCTGGCGGCGACCTTCTCGCCCGAGCTGTCGGACCTGACGATCTATGTCATCGACGTGTCGGCCGGCGACAAGATCCCGCGCAAGGGGGGGCCGGGCATTACCCGCAGCGACCTGCTGGTGATCAACAAGATCGACCTTGCACCGCTGGTCGGCGCCTCGCTCGAGGTCATGGACCGCGATGCGCGCAAGATGCGTGGTACGCGCCCCTTCGTGTTCTCCAACCAGAAGACGGGCCAGGGACTCGCCGATATCATCGACTTCATCGAGCGTCAGGGCTTGCTGGTGGCGGCCTGAAAGGCGCCTGACGGCCTCGCTGCTTCGCAATCCCGGTAGCTTCATCTGATATTCATTTCTTGAAAGTGCAGGAGTCTCCATCATGAACACCCATCCCGTTCGCGCGGCGCTCGTCGCCGTGGCGCTGGCCACCGTCTCCGGTGCCGCGCTCGCCCACCCCGGCCACGAAGGTGCGAGCTTCTTCAGCGGCTTCGCCCACCCGTTCGGCGGTGTCGACCATTTGCTTGCGATGCTGGCCGTCGGCCTGTATGCGGCGCGCCAGCCCGGCGCCACGCGCTGGATGCTGCCTGCAGGCTTCGTACTGGCGATGCTGGCGGGCGCGGGGTTGGGCGCCCTCGGTTTCGCGCTGCCCGCGGTAGAGGCTGGCATTGCTGCCTCGGTGCTGGTGCTGGGGCTGTTGATCGCGCTTGCCGCGCGTCTGCCCGTGGCGGCGAGCTTGCCCCTCGTCGCCGCCTTCGCGCTCTTCCATGGCCATGCCCACCATGCCGAGATGGAGGGCGCCAGCCTGGCGACCTACGCCCTGGGCTTTGCGCTCGCGACCGCGCTGTTGCACGGCGCCGGCTATGCACTGACGCGGTGGACGCCGCAGACGCTGCTCGGCGACCGTGTCCACCGCGCGGCCGGCGCAGCCATCGCCGGCACCGGGGCTTTGCTGCTCGGCGCCTGAGCCTGACTCCGGGGGCTGCGCTGGGCGCGTACGCACCCGGCGCAGCCGCTGACGCGCTCGAGCTGTTGCAGGCGTAGCTGCCCGATTGGGACTAGCATGCAGGTATCAGCACGGAGGGCGTCATGGACCTGGAGCATTTCGTTTGCAGCCTGCCCAAGGCCGAGTTGCACGTACACATCGAAGGCACGCTGGAGCCGGAGATGATGTTCGAGCTTGCCCGCCGCAACGGTGTGGCCCTGCCGTGGAAGAGCGTGGAAGAGACTCGCGCGGCTTATGCCTTTACCGACCTGCAGAGCTTTCTCGATCTCTACTACGCCGGCGCGGCCGCGCTGATCCATGAGCGCGACTTCTTCGAACTCGCATTGGCCTACTTCGAGCGCGCCCATGCCGACGGCGTGGTGCATGCCGAACTGTTCTTCGACCCGCAGACCCATACCGCACGCGGTGTCGCCTTTGCCACCGTCGTGGATGGCCTGGAGCGTGCCTGCGCCGAGGCCCAGGTGCGCTGGGGGATCAGTTCGCGGCTCATCCTCTGCTTCCTGCGTCATCTGAGCGAGGACGAGGGCTTCGCAACCCTCGAGCAGGCCTTGCCGCAGCTCGCCCGCATCCACGGCGTCGGCCTCGATTCGTCAGAGCGCGGACACCCTCCGGCCAAGTTCGCGCGCCTGTTCGCACGCTGCCGTGAGTTGGGCCTGCACATCGTGGCGCACGCGGGTGAGGAGGGACCGCCGGCCTACATCGCGGACGCGCTCGACGTGCTGAAGGTCGAGCGCATCGACCATGGCGTGCGTTGTGCCGAAGACCCCGCGCTGGTCGAACGCCTGGCACGCGAGCAGGTTGCGCTGACGGTATGCCCGCTGTCGAACGTCAAGCTGTGCGTGTTTCCCGATCTCGCGCAGCACAACCTGAAGCGGCTTCTTGAGGCCGGCTTGAAGGTGACGATCAACTCCGACGACCCGGCCTATTTCGGCGGCTACATCGCGCGCAACTTCATCGACACCGCGCGTGCGCTGGGCCTGAGCCGCACGCAGCTCAAGCGCATCGCCCGCAACAGCCTGGAAGCGAGCTTCGTGCCGGAGTCCTTGCGTACGCCCTGGCTGCTGCGGCTGGACGCAATGCCGGCTTGAAAGCGTATCGGCTCTTCAGTTCCTGGGGTTTTTTGCTTTGTTAGATAATTATCAAAAACTGAAATAGGGGTGCGCGTTAGACTGATGGCTCGATGACCCGGATCACGGAGTGCTGACATGAGCGTCCGACCCAACCGAGCTGCCAGCCTGCTGGCGGGCTTCTGCTTGCTGCTGCTTGCCACGCTGGCCATCGCGTCCACCGGCACCGCCGATCACAGCAAGTTCAAGGAGTTGCAGGGGCCCTTCAAGTCGGGTGAGGAGGTCACCGCGGCCTGTCTCGCCTGTCACACCGAAGCCGCAAAGCAGGTCATGGCCACACGCCACTGGACCTGGGAGTACGTCAATCCCGACACCGGCCAGAAGCTGGGCAAGAAGACCATGCTAAACGGTTTCTGCATCGGCGACCGTTCGAACGAGGCCTTCTGCCAGTCCTGTCATATCGGCTATGGCTGGAAGGACGAGACCTTTGACTTCACGGCCGAGAACAAGGTCGATTGCCTGGCTTGTCACAACACCGGCGCTTACCGCAAGCTGGCCGGCTTCGCTGGTCATCCACCGTACGAGCGCATCGAGTTCCCGCCCAAGTCCGGCAAGTTCGTCGAGGCCACCGATCTTGCCAGCGTGGCACAGAGCATCGGCGCCACCTCGCGGCGCACCTGCGGCGCCTGCCATTACTTCGGCGGCGGTGGCGACGGCGTCAAGCATGGCGACCTTGACTCCTCGCTCAACAAGCCCGACAAGGCGCTCGACGTGCACATGGCGGCGGACGGGCTCAACTTCACCTGTGCGAGCTGTCACAAGACGGACAAGCATGCCGTCGCCGGCAGCCGCATCAGCATGACCGGCGCCGATCCGCACGGTGCGATCATGCGAGGCGAGAAGACCGACCGCAATCCCGCGACCTGCCAGGCCTGCCATGGCGACCGACCGCACAAGGGTGACTTCCAGCACTCGGAGCGCCTCAACGACCATACCCGCACGCTGGCCTGCCAGACCTGCCACATCCCCGAGTTTGCGCGCGGTGGCGTGCCCACCAAGATGGGCTGGGACTGGTCCACTGCCGGCAAGCTGACACCTGAGGGCAGGCCCTTCCAGCTCAAGGACGACAGGGGACATGTCATCTACGACAGCAAGAAGGGCGATTTCGTGCTCGGCGAGAACGTGCAGCCCGACTACCTGTGGTTCAACGGCCAGGTGAGCTACACCCAGCCCGATACCCGCATCGACCCCGCCACCCGGGTGGCGATCAACACCTTCCATGGCACCCCCGGGGCGTCCGATGCACGCATCTGGCCGGTCAAGACCTTCCACGGCAAGCAACCTTATGACACCGAGCACCTGACTCTGCTCGTGCCGCACACCGCGACGCCGGACGACACCGCCTTCTGGTACAACTTCGACTGGCCCAAGGCGCTTCAGGCCGGTGCGGACGCAACCGGCCAGCCCTACAGCGGCAAGTTCGACTTCGTGGAGACCTCCATGCTGTGGCCGATCACCCACATGGTCGCGCCCAAGGACAAGGCGCTCGACTGCGCCCAGTGCCACGCCAACGACGGGCGGCTCGCCGGGGTGCCCGGAGTGTGGATGCCGGGTCGCGACCGCAACGCGATGCTGGACACTTTCGGTTTCGGCCTTGCTGGCTTGATGCTGCTTGGTGCGATCGGCCACGGCGGACTGCGCTTCCTGACCCGCAACAAGCGCAAGGAGCACTGACATGAGCGAGCGCATCTACCTGTTCACGCGCTTCGAGCGCTTCTGGCACTGGATGCAGGCGGCGCTGATCATCACGCTGCTGGTCACCGGTTTCGCCATCCACGGCAGCCATGGGCTGCTCGATTTCCGCACCGCTGTCGAAGTGCACGAGCTGGCTGCCTGGCTGCTGATCGGGTTGTGGGTCCTGGCGATCTTCTGGCACTTCACCACCGGGCATTGGAAGCACTACGTACCGACGCTGAGCAATATCGACCGCATGGTGAAGTACTACGCCTACGGCATCTTCATCGGCGCGCCTCACCCCTACAAGGTGACGGTCGAGCGCAAGCACAACCCGCTGCAGCGCATCGCCTACCTCGGTGTGAAACTGCTCATCAATCCGCTGGTGTGGGTCTCGGGGCTGGTCTACCTGTTCTGGGGGCGGCTGCAGCCGCTGATGCCCGATGGCCTCGGCCTGCAGCAGGTGGCGCAGCTGCACACCCTGGGGGCCTTCCTGATGCTGGCTTTCCTGATCATCCACGTGTATCTGGCCACCGCCGGACACACACCGCTCGCCCACATCAAGGCGATGATCACCGGCTGGGAGGACGTGCACGACGAGGGCGGCGCCACCGCCAAGCCGGCCGCACCCGCCCGCCACTGAGGCGGTGGAGGCGGTTTGAGCAGGCCAACTTTTGCCTTGGATGAGGTCTAATGGTCTCCCCAAGCCCAGAGGAGTGTCCGCCGATGAAGCCCCCCCGCATCGTCGTGATGGCCGGCAGCCGCCGTGCCGAGGCCCTATCCCGTCGTGTCGCCTTCGCCTGCGTACAGGCCTTGCAGGCGGCCGGTGCCGAAGTCGAGCATGTCGAGCTCGCCGACTATCCGGCGCCGCTCTACGATGGCGACCTCGAGGTGGCACAAGGGCTGCCGGACTGCATCGTGCGTCTTCAGCACATCCTGCATGCGAGCGATGGCCTGCTGGTGGTGAATCCCGAGTACAACGGCTCGGTCACGCCGCTGCTGAAGAACACGCTCGACTGGTGCTCGCGCCCCAATCCTGCGGACCGCGCGCGCTCGGGCGGCGCGGTGTACGCAGGACGAGCGGCCGCGGTGGTGGGCAGCTCGCCGGGCGCGCTGGGCGGGATGCGCGTGCTCTTCCATGTGCGCGACATCCTCGGCTATCTCGGCATGCAGGTGATCCCGCAGCAGCTCGCGGTCGCCAAGGCGGGCGATGCGGTGGGCGAGGACGGACGGCTGAAGGATGGCGCGCAACAGGCGATGCTCGAGGCGCTGGCGGTTGCGCTGGCCGACTGCGCGCGCCGGCTACGCGCCTGAACCCATGTCCGCTTCCCGCAGCGCCTGCAGCAGCTGTCGAGCCTGCTGCAAAACGCGCTCGGCCTCGTCCGCATCGAAATCGCTGGCGTAGCGTTTCTTGATACCCTGTTCATTGAGCAGCATGTGGCGAGCGGGTTGCACGCCACGCTGGGCCAGACTGCTGCGGGTGCATTCGAGTGCGCAGCCGTCGATGGCGAGGATGGGGCGGCCGGACTGCGCGATCCGCACCAGGTGCGGTACGTTGCCGCCGACCCCGGCGATGCAGGACATCTCGGCCTCGCCTTCGCGGTCCAGGCGCAGCGCGACGTGGTTCGCCATCTGCGCGGCACTGGAGCAGCCGGAACAGGAGTAGACGAGGGGCAGGTCCTTCTTGCGCCCGGCCATGGCGGAGCCTCGCAGGTGCTGGTGACGGAAGCCGCCAGTTTACCCCGCTTCGGCCCGATGGGCGCGGCGTCAGCGCCGAGCCACTGCGGGCGCTCTCCGCTCAGCCGTTAGAATGCGCCGTCCCGCAACGCATTGAGCCGAGTCCACACGTGTCCTGCAGACGCCGCTTCCACCATGGCACCAACCCCGCCCGCGCTCAGAGCATCGCCGAGTTGCGCGCAATGGCTGCACGCCGGCTACCGAACTTCTGCCTCGAGTATCTCGAGGGCGGTGCCGATGACGAGATCACGCTGTCGCGCAACCGCAAGGCGTTGGATGAGGTGCTGTGGTTGCCGCGCACCCTGGTCGATGTGTCGCAGCGTGAGCTTGCCGTGCCCTTGTTCGGCCAGGACAGTGCGCTGCCGATGGTGATCGCGCCAACCGGTTTCAACGGTTTGCTTGCGGATGGGGGCGACCGGGTGCTGGCCGAGGTTGCGCATGCGGCCGGGATCCCCTTCTGTCAGAGCATGGTGTCGACCGTCGCCCTCGAGGACATCGTTGCTACCGGGGTGCGGCACTGGATGCAGATCTACCCGTTCAAGGACCGCGACAACGTTGCTGCGGTGGTGAAGCGCGCTGAACTTGCGGGCTCGGAGGCGATCGTGCTTACCACCGACGCTTCGGTGTTCGGCAACCGCGAGTGGGACCGGCGCAATTACCGCGCACCGATGAAGCTGAACCTGTGCAACCTCATCGATGTGGCCAGGCATCCGCGCTGGGTGTGGGACGTGCTGGTGCCGCGCGGCATGCCGCGCTTTCGCAACCTGGGCAACTTGCCTGCGGGCATGGACAGTGCGCGCAATGCGGCGACCTGGCTTGCGGCGCAGATGGATACCTCGCTGACCTGGGACGATGTGCGCTGGCTGCGTGCACTGTGGCCGCGCAAGCTGTTGGTGAAGGGCGTCCTGATGCCCGAGGACGCATTGCGCGCGCGCGACGCCGGGGCGGATGGCGTGGTGGTGAGCAACCACGGCGGGCGCCAGCTCGATACCGTGCCGGCCCCGATCGAGATGCTGGCCGCGGTGCGCGAGGCGGTGGGGCCCGACATGACGGTGATCGTCGACAGCGGCTTTCGCCGCGGCAGCGATTTCGTCAAGGCACGCGCACTGGGTGCGGATGCCGCGATGTCGGGCAGGGCGACGCTCTACGGCCTGGCGGCGGCCGGCCATGGCGGCGCTGCACGGGCGGTGGAGATCCTGCGCAGCGAAATGGCGCGCACCCTCGGCCTGATCGGCTGTGCGCAGATGCGTGAGGTGGACGGGCGCTACGTCGGGCGCGGCTGAGGCCGGTGCTACACGCCCCACACCACGGGGGTGTCCTCGCGCAGTGACTCTTCCAGCATGTTGAGCAGGGGCCAGGCGCGTTGGGCGAGGCCGACCGGGGCGTTCATGCCGCTGCGGCCGGCTTCCTTGTCGGCTTCGTCATCGTCCTCGGTGCGTCGGCGCTCGAGTTCGGCCTGGCGCTGGCGGTCCTCTTCGATCGCGGCCTTGAGGCGGGCGATGGCTTCGGGGATCTGATCGACGGTGACGATGCCCTTGCCGTCGTCGGGGTCCTTGCCGAGGAGGGTGATGAGCCGCTTGGCGATGTCGCCGAACATGATCACGTCGGCACTGGCGTTGGACTTGAAGGTGACCAGCATGGAATCCGTTCTCCTGATGTTTTACAGACCCTTGACCGCGTAGATGCCGGGCGCGTTGCGCCAGTAACCCTTGTAGTCCATGCCGCAGCCGAACAGGAAGCGGTCGGCGATGTCGAGGCCGGTGAAGTCGGCGCGCATGCCGGGCGTAGCCTTGCGGTCGTGGAGCTTGTGCACCAGCACGGCGGACAGCACCTCGGCGGCGCCTTCTTCCTGCAGGTGCTCGATGATGGCCTTGAGCGTGTGGCCTTCGTCGAGGATGTCGTCGAGTACCAGCACGGTGCGGCCACGCAGGTCCTGGGTGGGGCGTACGCGCCAGTCGAGCAGCGTGCCCTGCAGTGCGTGGCCGTAGCGGGTGGCGTGGAGGTAGGCGACTTCGAGCGGGAAGGGCAGGCGCGGCAGGATGCGACCGGCGAGAATCAGGCCGCCATTCATCACCGCGTAAACGAGTGGGTTGCGCTCCCCCAGGCGGGCGGTGATCTCCGCTGCCATGCGGTCGAGTGCAGCTTCGACGGTGGCGTCGTCGGCCAGGCAGTCGGCTTCTTCGCGGGCGCGCTTGATTTGTTCGAGGTCGAGAGACATGTTCGGGGTCCTGGTGGGCGGTGACCGATCGGCTGGCCGGTCGCGCATTTTAGCGCCGACCACGCGTGGACGCTTGTGCGCGCTCCTGCGCCGCGGTAAAAGGTGCGGGTCTCCGCCCTTGCCTGGAATGCTGCCATGCCCATCCACGAAATCCGCCATCCCCTCGTGCGCCACAAGATCGGCCTGATGCGCGAGGCGGACATCAGCACCAAGAAGTTTCGCGAACTGACTGCCGAGATCGCACGCTTGCTCGCCTACGAGGCGTGCAAGGACTTCCCGCTCGAGGACGTGGAGATTCAGGGCTGGGCCGGGCCGGTGAAGATCGAGCAGATCAAGGGCAAGAAGGTCACCGTGGTGCCCATCCTGCGCGCCGGCCTGGGCATGCTCGACGGCGTGCTCGACATGGTGCCGAGTGCCAAGGTGAGCGTGGTCGGCATCGCGCGCAACGAGGAGACGCTGCAGCCAGCGCCCTACTTCGAGAAGTTCGTCGGCCAGCTCGATGAGCGCATGGCGTTGATCATCGACCCGATGCTCGCCACCGGCGGCTCGATGGTGGCGACCGTCGACATGCTCAAGCGCAATGGCTGTGCCCATGTACGTGCGCTCGTGCTGGTGGCTGCGCCCGAGGGGATTGCGCTGATGAACGCGCAGCATCCGGATGTGGATATCTACACCGCGAGCATCGACAGCCACCTCAACGAGCACGGCTACATCATCCCCGGGCTGGGCGATGCCGGTGACAAGATCTTCGGCACCCGGCACAACTGAACGCCCGGCGGCGCTCCGGTGCCGTCCGTCATCGCCGTTTCATCCATAACGACAACCATGCCGGCGGCGCGGCGCGTTTGCTGCGAACGTCCGGCGGAGAACCTCCATGCGTGAAATTCCCATCCAGTCGGCCGATCCGCTGTGGCGGCAGGCCATCTCAGGCGCACAGATCCTGTTCGTCGCCTTCGGCGCGCTCGTGCTCGTGCCACTGCTCACCGGGCTCAACCCGGCGCTTGCGTTGCTAGGCGCCGGGGTCGGTACCCTGCTGTTCCAGCTCATCACCGGGCGCCAGGTGCCGATTTTCCTGGGTTCGAGCTTTGCCTTCATCGCGCCGATCATCTTCAGCATCCAGACCTGGGGGCTGCCGGCGACCATGGGTGCGCTCGCCTGCGTGTCGCTGATGTACTTCCTCTTCGCCGGGGTGGTGTGGAGGCACGGCGCCGAGATCGTGCACCGCTACATGCCGCCGGTGGTGGTGGGGCCGATCATCATGATCATCGGCCTGTCGCTGGCGGCGGTGGGCGTGAACATGGCAATGGGGCGCTCGGGCGACGGCAAGATCGAACTCGTACCCTACGCGACGGCAATGACGGTGGCGGCGATCGCCTTCGGGGTGACGGTCATCGTCGCCGTGTTCGCGCGCGGCTTCCTCAAGCTGGTGCCCATCCTGTGCGGCGTCGGCGCCGGCTATGTGGCGGCGGTCCTGTTCGGACTGGTGGATTTCGGCGTGGTGGCGGCAGCCCCCTGGTTTGCAATGCCGCAGTTCGTGGCGCCGAGCTTCGAGCTGGCGGCCATCCTCTTCATGCTGCCGGTTGCGCTGGCACCGGCGATCGAGCACGTTGGCGACGTGCTCGCGATCGGCGGCGTGACCGGCAAGGACTACACCGAGAAGCCCGGCCTGCATCGCACGCTGGCCGGTGACGGCGTAGGCGTGTTGTTCTCCGGCCTGATCGGCGGGCCGCCGATCACCACCTACTCCGAGGTGACCGGCGCGGTCACGCTGACCAAGAACTACAACCCGGCGATCATGACCTGGGCTGCGGTGCTGGCCATCATCCTGGCCTTCTTCGGCAAGTTCAATGCGCTGCTGGCCTCGATTCCGGTGCCGGTGATGGGCGGCATCATGATGCTGATGTTCGGCTCGGTGGCGAGCGTGGGCCTGAACACCCTGATCAAGGCGCGTACCGACCTCGACGAGCCGCGCAACCTGGTGATCGTCTCCGCGGTGCTGGTGATGGGGATCGGTGGCCTGGCGCTGAACTTCGACGGCCTCACGCTGCAGGGCGTCAGCCTGTGCGGCGTTGTCGCCGTGGTGTTGAACCTGATCCTGCCGAATCGCCAAGGGCGCGCTTGAGCGCACGAAGCACCAGCCGAAGCGCCGGCGCAAGCACCGGTAGCAGCGCGGCCGGTGTGCCGCGCAGGCGCTTGTAGAGCAGCCAGCCCAACCAGGCGCGCTTGGCAATGCGCAGGCTGAGGCGGGGGCGGGCGGCGAGCAGGGCGAGGGCGCCGAGCGACAGCAGCGGGGCCTGTTCCTTGGCCCATGCGAAGTGTTCGCGCACACCGTCGACGCGGTCGAGGGTGGCGTCGACACCCTCCAGCCGCCAGGACAGGTCTGCGCGTTGGCTGGCGGCGCGCAACTGCAGGCGTTGCTTGCGCAGTGCGAGTTCGAGCGTGCGTGGATCCGTCCTCATGACAAGATCAGGCGTCCTCGTCGCGCCGCTGGACTGCCTGGCGGTCGCGCTTGAGTTCGGCCAGGCTGGCGGCAAACAGCTGGCTGCCGCGGCGCAGTTCGCGTGCGGCGTTGGTGGCGGCGAGCAGGCCGCCGCCCAGGCATGCCGCAGTGGCCACGCCGAGCGCCAGCAGGCGGTGTTCCTCCCAGAACAGCACGGTGAGGAAGATGAGCAGGAAAACCAGGCCGAAGCCGAGCAGCAGGCCGCATAGCACGATGTTGAGCGCCACTGCGCTCAGTCGCAGCTTTTCTTCCTGCAGCTCGACCGTCAGTAGTTCGAGCCGGGTCTGCACCGTCTGCAGCCCGGCATCGATTGCGCCGCGCAGGGTTTCGGCCAGGCGCGGTCGACGTGGCTCGGCCATGGCGCCGTGCCTTAGCGCCGGCTCGAAAGCAGGCCGAGCAGGAAGGCGACGCCTGCGGCAATGCCCACCGCCTGCCAGGGCTTCTCATGCACGTAGTCGTCAGTGGCACGCGCCGCCTTGCGCCCGGTGTCGACGATGGCGTCTTCGGCATCCTTGAGGCGCTCCTTGGCGAGCGTCAGTCGTGCGCCGAGGCGGCCATGGACATCGGCTGCCTTGCCCTTGGCGTCATCTGCGGTCAGTTCGAGGAGCTCTTCGGCGTCGTTGATGAGGGTTCTGAGGTCCTCGATCAGCTTGTCCTTGGATGTGTCTGTGGTCGTGCTCATGATGGCCTCCTGAAATTGAGTGACTACGACAATGGCGGACGATCGAAGGTTTCGTCGTCAAGGCTAGACCGATTGCGGGGTAATGGCAATTTCCCTAGCCCGTGGCGCTCATGCCATGTCGAATGCGGCGGTGTTGCGTCGCAGCAATTCGTGTAGCATCAGGTCAGACGCCGGCTTGCGATTCAGGGCCGTCGCTGCAGTGGAGGGACTGGCGGACCCTTGCAGCGCCGAGCGCCCCTACCCGGCTGCCATCACAGACCAAGATCGATATGCCTCCTTCGTCCGACATTGCCACTCAGCCCGTCGAGGTGCTGCCCGACTATCTCAGCCGGACGTACTCCTGGGCTTATCTCGATCCGCGCACCGTGCCCTGGCTCGATCGCTCGCCGGTCGTGTCGGCGATCCTGTGGGGTAACGCGGCCCGCCTCATGCGGTGGGCGGTTGCGCAGTTTGTGCCCGGCGAAACGGTGCTACAGGCCGCGTGCGTGTATGGAGGCTTCTCGCCGATGCTGGCGCGTCGGGTGGGGGAGCAAGGCCGTCTCACGGTCCTCGATGTAGCGCCGATCCAGGTTGATAACGTGCGCCGCAAGCTGGTCGGCCTGCCGCAGGCCGAGGCACGCGTGGCCGATCTCACCCGGCGGCAGGATGCGTGTTTCGACGCGGCGTGCTGCTTCTTCCTGCTGCATGAGGTGCCGGCGCGCGAGCGCCGGCTGATCGTGGCCAATCTGTTGGCTGCGGTTAGGCCGGGCGGGCGGGTCGTATTCGTGGACTACCATCGCGCCAGTGCCTGGCACCCCCTGCGGCCGCTCATGGGCCTGGTGTTCCGCTGGCTCGAACCGTTTGCGCGGTCGCTGCTCGACACACCCATCGAATCCCTGGCTGAGGCGGCGTCCGACTTTGAATGGCGCAAGCAAACCTGCTTCGGCGGGCTGTATCAGCTCGTCGTCGCCACCCGGCGCCAGGTTTCGGAGTGACGGTCGCGGTCTCTACAGAGACCAGTCGTAGTCGATCGTCAGCGGGGCGTGGTCGGAGAAGCGCTGTGCTTTGTAGACCGAGGCGTTCAGGGCCGCGGCGGCCAACTCCGGAGTGGCGATCTGGTAGTCGAGGCGCCAGCCCACGTTCTTCGCCCACGCCTGGCCGCGATTCGACCACCAAGTGTAGCAGTCGTCGGTGGCCTCGGGGTACAGACGGCGATAGACGTCCACCCAACCCTGCTCGTCGAACAGGCGGCTGAGCCAGGCGCGTTCCTCGGGCAGAAAGCCGGAGTTCTTCTGGTTCGATTTCCAGTTCCTGAGGTCGATCTCGCGGTGGGCGATGTTCCAGTCCCCGCACACCACCACCTCCTGGCCGCTGGCGAACAGCGTCGCCATATGGGGAAGGAAGCGTTCCATGAAGGCGAACTTGATCTGCAGGCGTTCCTCCGAACTCGAGCCCGATGGCAGGTAGAGCGACACCACGGAGAGTTTGCCGAAGTCCAGCTGCAGGAAGCGACCCTCGGCGTCGATGTCGGCGATGCCCAGGCCTTCGATGACACGGTCTGGTGCGTGGCGGCTGTAGATGCCGACGCCGCTGTAGCCCTTCTTCTCGGCGTGGTGGAACCAGCCCTTGAGCCCCGCCGGCGCCCGCATTGCGTCGCTCAGGTCGCCCGCCTGAGCCTTGAGCTCCTGCAGGCAGACGAGGTCCGCCTGCTGGTCCGGGAGCCAGTCGAAGAGCCCCTTGGTCGCTGCCGAGCGGATGCCGTTGAGGTTGAGTGAGATGATGCGTAACATGGGCGGTTCTATGAATGACGCTGCGTGGCAGCCAGAAGAACGTGGATTTTAGCCGGGATTTCATCGAACTCGCCTGCCGCAAGGGGGTGTTGCGCTTCGGCGCCTTCGTCACCAAGGCGGGGCGCAACTCGCCTTACTTCTTCAACGCCGGCCTGTTCGACGACGGTGTGTCCTTTCGCGAGCTGTGCGGATTCTATGCGCGTACGATTCGCGCCTCGGGCGTCGCCTGCGACATGCTGTTCGGCCCTGCCTACAAGGGCATCCCGCTCGTGGCCGGCACGGCGATCCGGCTCGCCGAGGAGGGTGTCGACCTGCCGTTCGCGTTCAACCGCAAGGAGGCGAAGGATCACGGCGAGGGCGGAACGCTCATCGGCGCGCCGCTCAAGGGCCGCGTGCTGATCCTCGATGACGTCATTTCTGCGGGGACGTCGGTGCGTGAGTCGGTGGAACTGATCCGTGCTGCCGGTGCGACGCCGGCTGGCGTCGTCATTGCGCTCGACCGCATGGAGCGCGGCAAGACCGCGCTGTCCGCCGTCGAGGAAGTGCGCGAAACCTTCGGCATTCCTGTCATTGCGGTGGCGACACTCGAGGACCTGATCGGCTACCTTGCCGGCAGCCCCGAACTGGCCGCGAACCTGGATGCGGTCAAGGCCTATCGGGACTTGTATGGAATCGCGTCGCGCTGAGACAGGTCTCGTCTTGCTCGCTTGCGCGCTCGTCCTCGCCGGAGTGCCGGGAGCGTCCGTAGCGCAGGCGGGCGGGCGTACGATCTACTGCTGCGACGTCGGTGGCCAACCGGTGTGCGGCGATATCCTGCCTGCAGCCTGCTATGGCCGGGCGTATCGCGAGATGAGCCCTTCGGGCGTGGTGCGACGCGTGGTAGCCGCGCCCTTGACGCCGGAGGAGATCGCCCGCCGTGCCGAGGTCGAGCGCCAGCACCGTGCTGCAGAGGCCGATCGCCAGCGCCAGTTGCGCCTGGATCAGGCGCTGCTCGAAACCTATCGCAGTCTGGACGACCTCGATAGCCGGCGCGACCGCGAACTGCGCGATCTCGACCGCAGCATCCGGGAACTGCGCGAGCGCGAGTCGGAACTCGTCAAGCGCCAGAGCGCACTGATCTCGGATGCGACCCAGACCGACGACAGCGCGGTTGCCGCCAGCCTCGAGGAGGACATCCGCACGCTGGATAGCGAGATCATTACGCAGTCGCGCGTGATCGCCGCCAAGTTGCGTGAGCGCAGCGCCGTGCTCGACCGCTTCGAGGAGCATCGGCAGCGCTACGTTGAGTTGATGGGGGCGCCCTCTGCCAATGGTGTGTCCCGCAATGGCAGGGGCGTGGTGCCAGGCTCGAACGACTGAGGGTTGGCGCGGCCTGTTGTCGCAAAACGAGGTCCAGCATGCTTCCTGGTGGTGCCACCGAAACACGCGTGCGTGCGGCTTGCCCGCATGACTGTCCCGATACCTGTGCGATGGAGGTCACCGTGTCGGGGGCTCGCGCCATCAAGGTGCGTGGTGCTGCCGACATGCCGTTCACCGATGGTGTGCTATGCACGAAGGTGGCGCACTACCTCGAGCGTGTGTACTCCGATCAACGCGTGCTGCATCCGATGAAGCGGGTCGGGCGCAAGGGGGAGGGGCGTTTCGAGCGCATCTCCTGGGATGAGGCGCTCGACACCATCGCCGCACGCTTTCGCGCCATCGCTGCGGACGATCCACGCTCGATCCTGCCTTACAGCTATGCCGGCACCATGGGCCTGGTGCAGGGGGAAAGCCTCGATCGCCGCTTCTTCCATCGCCTTGGCGCGTCGCTGCTCGACCGTACGATCTGCGCCTCCGCGGGGGCATTGGGCTGGAAGGCGACGGTGGGGGCCTCGATCGGGACGGACCCGGAAGCGGTCGCCGACGCAAGGCTGATCCTGATCTGGGGCGGCAATCCGGTGGTGTCCAACCTGCATGGCTGGCGCCATATCCAGGAGGCGCGGCGGCGTGGCGCCAAACTGGTGTGCATCGATCCACGGCGCTCGGAGACTGCCGCCAAGTGCGATGTCCATCTCGCACCCTGGCCCGGCACCGATGGTGCGCTCGCGCTGGCGATGATGCAGGTGCTGATCGCGGAGGACCGGCTCGACCACGACTACATCGCCCGTCATACCCTGGGCTTCGATGCGCTTGCCGAGCGCGTGCGTGCATTCACGCCTGAATGGGCGGCGCCGCTGACCGGGCTGGACGCCAGCGTGATCCGCGACCTCGCACGCGAGTATGGTTCGACCACACCGAGCCTGATCCGGCTGAACTACGGCCTGAACCGCTGCGCCGGCGGCGGCATGGCGGTGCGCAATATCGCCTGCCTGCCTGCGCTCACAGGGGCCTGGCGTCATGCAGCGGGCGGTGCCCTGCTGTCGACCTCGGGCAACTATCCCGTCGATGGCCATGCGTTGGCGCGCCCCGACCTTTATCCGCATGCCGCTGGGCGACCGCCGCGCACCGTCAATATGGCCTTCATCGGCGAGGCGCTGCTCGAGGCCACCGATCCACCGATCCGGGCGGTGTATGTCTACAACGCCAACCCGGTGGCAGTGGCGCCCGACAGTAACCGGGTGAAGGCCGGCTTCGCGCGCGAGGACCTGTTCTGCGTCGTTCACGAGCTGTTCCAGACCGATACTGCCGACTATGCCGATATCCTGCTGCCGGCGACGAGCCAGCTGGAGCATCGCGATGTCCATACCAGCTACGGCCATCTCAACGTGGTGGCGAACATGCCGGCGATTGCACCTCTGGGCGAGGCCAAGCCCAACACCGAGGTCTTCCGCCTGTTGGCGGCGCGCCTCGGGCTTGCCCATCCAGCTCTGTTCGAGTCCGACGACAGCATCGCCGCCAGGGCTTTCCGGCAAGACGATGAGCGTGCCCGCGGCCTCGCACCCGAACAGCTCGCCGAACACGGCTGGGCGAGACTGAACCTTGCGAGCCCCTTCGTGCCGTTCGCCAATGGCGGCTTTCGTACGCCGTCGGGGCGCTGCGAGTTCCATTCCGGCTTGCTTGCCGGCCTCGGGCTCGACCCCTTGCCGGCCTGGCATCCACCTGCCGAATCAGTGGTCAGCAATCCCGCGCTGGCGGCGCGCTACCCGCTGGCCCTGATCACGCCACCGGCACGCAACTTTCTCAACAGCAGCTTCGCCAACCTGCCGCGCTTCCGCGACGAGCAGGGCGGTCCCGTCCTCCAGATCCACCCCGATGATGCCGCCGGGCGCGGAATCGGCGACGGTCAGCGCTTACGCATCCATAATGACCGCGGCGAATTCCATGCGCGCGCCGTGGTGACGACCGGGGTCAGGCCGGGGGTCGTGGTCAGTCCCTCGGTGTGGTGGCACAAGCTGTCCGGCGACGGCAACAACGCCAACGCGGTGACGGCGTCCACGGCCACCGACATGGGCGGCGGGCCGATCTTCTACGATTGCCTGGTGGAGGTGTCTTGCGCATGAGGTCACATGAGGACGCGCTCGATGCCGTCGCCGGCTGCCTTGCCGAAGCGCAGCGCGTGCTCTTCATCACCGGTGCCGGGATCTCGGCAGATTCGGGGCTGCCGACCTATCGCGGCATCGGCGGTCTCTACCACGAGCGCCTTACCGAGGATGGCCTGAGCATCGAGCAGGCGCTGTCGGGCCAGATGATGGCTGCCCGACCGGCGCTGACCTGGAAATACCTGGCCGAGATCGAGGCCAGTTGCCGTGGCGCGCGGCCCAACGTCGCCCATGACATCATTGCCGCGCTCGAGCGCGAGCGTGGCGGGGTATGGGTGCTGACCCAGAACGTCGATGGCTTTCATCGCCTGGCGGGTTCGCGCAACCTGATCGAGATCCACGGCAACCTGCACCGCCTGCGCTGCACCGAGTGCCCGCACGCGCGCAGCCTGCCTGATTTCGAGGGCATGCAGATTCCACCCGCCTGCCCGGTTTGTGGCGGCGTGATGCGGCCCGATGTCGTGCTCTTCGGCGAGGCGCTGCCGACAGGCGCGGTGCAGCGGCTTGAGGCCCTGGTGATGCATGGGCTCGATCTGGTGGTGTCGATCGGTACGACCAGCGTCTTCCCCTACATCGCGGGGCCGGTGGTGCACGCCTGGCGCATGGGCGTGCCTACGGTGGAGATCAATCCGGGCGACACCGAGGTCAGCGCCATCGTTACCCATCGCCTGCGCATGCGGGCCGCGGAAGCCCTGCCGGAACTGTGGCGGCGCATGCGCCCGTGCGAGCCCGCCGAGGGCTGAGCCAGGACGCGGAACGGGCCGGGAGGCTCGCGCCCACCCGGCCCGTCCCTTCCTTTCCTGGTTTGTCCTAGAGCAGCACGCGCTCGATCCCGCCGTTGTTGGCCTTGGCGACGTAGTCGGGCAACCAGTTCTCGCCCAGCAAGTGTTTGGCCAACTCCACCACGATGTAGTCGGGTTCGATGCCGCCCGCATCGTTGGCGTAGCGGTGCATGCCCTGCAGGCAGCTCGGGCAGGAGGTCAGCATCTTCACCTTTGCGTTCGGGTCGTCACCACGCAGCTTGGCGGCGCCCTTCTCGATCTCCTCCTGCTTGCGGAAGCGCACCTGGGTCGAGATGTCCGGCCGTGCCACCGCCAGGGTGCCGGACTCACCGCAGCAGCGGTCGGACAGGTCGACACGCGTGCCCATCAGTTCGTTGGCGACCTTGATGCCGGAATGCACCTTCATCGGCGTGTGGCAGGGCTCGTGGTACATGTACTTCACGCCACTCACGCCTTCGAGCCTGACGCCCTTTTCCATCAGGTACTCGTGGATGTCGAGCAGGCGGCAGCCGGGGAAGATCTTCTCGAATTCGTATTTCTGCAGCTGGTCCATGCAGGTGCCGCAGGACACGATCACGGTCTTGATGTCGAGGTAGTTCAGCGTGTTGGCGACGCGGTGGAAGAGCACGCGGTTGTCGGTGGTGATCTTCTGGCCCTTGTCCTCTTCGCCGGCCGCGGTCTGCGGATACCCGCAGCACAGGTAGCCCGGCGGCAGCACGGTGTGCGCGCCGACGTGGTAGAGCATGGCCTGGGTCGCGAGACCCACCTGGCTGAACAGGCGCTCCGAGCCACAGCCCGGGAAGTAGAACACGGCCTCGGAGTCGCCATTGGCCTTCTGCGGGTCGCGGATCACCGGGATGACCTTGTCGTCCTCGATGTCGAGCAGCGCGCGGCTGGTCTTCTTGGGCAGGTTGCCGGGCATCGGCTTGTTGATGAAATGGATCACCTGGGCCTTGATCGGCGCCTTGCCGAGCGTGGCCGGCGGCGTCTTCACCTGCGGCTGGATGAGGCCGAACTTCTTGCCCATCTCATGCGCCCAGCGCTGCGCCTTGTAGCCCCAGTCCATCATGCCGACGCGCATCGCCTTGATGGTCGCCGGATCCTTGATGGTGAGGAAGGCCATCGCCGCGGCCTTGCCCGGGTTGAAGGACTTCTTGCCCTGCTTGCGCAGCAGGTTGCGCATCTTGATCGACACGTCGCCGAAGTCGATGTCCACCGGACAGGGTTTCTCGCACTTGTGGCAGATCGTGCAATGGTCGGCCACGTCCTCGAACTCGGCCCAGTGCGCGAGCGATACGCCACGGCGGGTCTGTTCCTCGTAAAGGAAGGCTTCGATCAGCAGCGAGGTGGACAGGATCTTGTTGCGCGGGGAGTAAAGCAGGTTGGCCCGCGGCACGTGGGTCGAGCACACCGGCTTGCACTTGCCGCAGCGCAGACAGTCCTTGATGTCGTGGGCGATGTCGCCAACGTCGGTCTGCTCCATGATGATGGACTCATGGCCCATCAGGTTGAAGCTGGGGGTGTAGGCGTTGTCGAGGTTGCCCTTGATCGGGCCCTTGCGCATGAGCTTGCCGCGGTTGAATCGACCGTCCGGGTCGACCTTGGCCTTGTAGTCCCAGAAGCTCGCCATCTCCTCGTCGGTGAGGTAGTCGAGCTTGGTGATGCCGATGCCGTGCTCGCCGGAGATCACGCCGTCCAGGCTGCGTGCCAGCGCCATGATGCGGTCGACCGCGCGGTTGGCGGTCTGCAGCATCTCGTAGTGGTCGGAGTTGACCGGCAGGTTGGTATGCACGTTGCCGTCGCCGGCATGCATGTGCAGGGCGACGAAGACGCGACCGCGCAGGATTTCGCGGTGGATCCCGGTGATGCGCGCGAGGATACGGGCGAACAGGGCGCCGTCGAAGATCTGCTCGAGCAGCGGGCGCAGTTCGGTCTTCCACGACACGCGAATCGAGTAGTCCTGGAGGCGGTGGAACAGCACAGGGTTGGCGGCGCGATTCGATAGCTCGGCGGCTTCGATGCCATAGGCCTCGAAGTGGCGCTCGGCCTCGGCCAGCGGCATGTCGAGGTTGTCGAGCAGCCACTGCCAGCGCTGGCGCACCTTGGCGACCTGTTCCAGCGCCTGGGCGCGGTGGTCGGCGATCAGGGTGTCGCTGTCGACCTCCGCGTCCTTCACGTCAAGCGGCAGTTCGCCGCCGAGGAACTCGGTGAGAGCGTCGCAGAGCTGGATCTTGTTCTGCGTCGACAGTTCGATGTTGATGCGCTCGATGCCGTCGCAGTACTCGCCCATGCGCGGCAGCGGGATCACCACGTCTTCGTTGATCTTGAACGCGTTGGTGTGGCGCGAGATGGCCGCGGTACGGCTGCGTTCCAGCCAGAAACGCTTGCGCTGCTCGGGGCTGACGGCGATGAAGCCTTCGGCGCCGCGGCTGTTGGTCATGCGCACGACCTCGGAGGCGGCGCTCATCACCGCGTTCTCGTCGAAGCCGACGATGTCGCCGATCAGCACCATCTTCGGACGGCCATGGCGCTTGGCCTTGGTGGCGTAACCGACGGCCTTGACGTAGCGTTCGTCGAGGTGCTCGAGGCCGGCCAGCAGCACGCCGGCAGCGTTGCCGGCGCCGCCCGGCTTGAAGTAGTCGGTGATTTCGACGATGGCCGGCACCGCCTCGCGCACCTGGCCGAAGAACTCCAGGCACACGGTGCGGGTGACAGGTGGCATCTTGTGCAGTACCCAGCGGGCGGCGACGATCAGACCGTCCGTGCCTTCCTTCTGCACCCCGGGAATGCCGCCCAGGAACTTGTCGGTGACGTCCTTGCCCAGGCCGTCCTTGCGGCAGTGCGCGCCTGGCATCGAAAGCAGCTCTTCGCCCAGCGGCCTGTAGCTGAGACCGTCGAAGCGGCGCAGGCGAAAGCGCGCGGTGTGCTGCTCGTGGATCTTGCCGAAATTGTGATCGAGGCGTTCGACTTCAAGCCAGTTGCCGTCGGGCGTGACCATCTTCCACCACGCCAGGTTGTCGAGCGCAGTGCCCCACAGCACGGCCTTCTTGCCGCCGGCGTTCATGGCGATGTTGCCGCCCACACAGGACGCGCTGGCCGAGGTCGGGTCGACCGCGAACACGCGGCCCGCCAGCCCCGCGGCTTCGGAGACGCGCTCGGTGACCACGCCGGCGCCGGTACGGATGGTGGCGTAGGGCGTGGCCATCGGCTGACCGTCGGCATCGGGCAGGGTCAGCTCCTCGACCGTGCCGATGGAAATCAGCTTCTCGGTGTTGATGACCACCGAGTTGGCGTCGAGCGGCACTGCGCCGCCGGTGTAGCCGGTGCCGCCCCCGCGCGGGATGATGGTCAGGCCCTGGGCGATGCATTCGCGCACCAGCGGCGCCATTTCCTCTTCGGTGTCGGGGTAGAGCACCACAAAGGGGTACTCGACGCGCCAGTCGGTGGCATCGGTGACATGCGAGACACGGGCGTGGCCGTCGAAGCAGATGTTGTCGCGCCGGGTGTGCCTGGACAGCGCCTTGAGCACGGCCTTGCGCCGGCGTGCGGTATCGTCGAACCAGCGCTCGAAGTCGGCCACGGCTTCACGGCCGCGCGCGATCAGCATCGCCACGCGGTCGTTGCCCTGGCGGCGCTTGTCGACCTCGGTCAGGCGATGGTTGAGCGCGCCGATGAGTGCTTCGCGCCGCTCCCGGCTGGTGAGCAGGTCGTCTTCGAGATAGGGGTTGCGACGAACGACCCAGATGTCACCCAGGACCTCGTAGAGCATTCGCGCCGAGCGGCCCGTGACGCGCTCGGCACGCAGTTCGTCGAGCACGGCCCAGGCATCGGTGCCGAGCAGCCGGATGATGATCTCGCGGTCGGAGAACGAGGTGTAGTTATAGGGGATTTCGCGCAGGCGTTGGGTCATGGGGCTACCGGAGGGGCTGCTGCAGGGGACCTTAGATTCTAGCGAACCGCAGTGCACCATGCAGCAAAAAACAAGACCTTATCGCCGAAGTGGCTTAGCGGCACGCGGGTGGACAAGCCCGTCGCGCCCCGCGGCTCGGGATCGTGGTGGCTGTTTCAAGGCTTGCGCGCAGCACTGAGTGCGATCTCGATGCGCCAGCCCGGATCGACCAGGCCCGCGACCCTGACGCATGCGCGCGAGGGTGCTGAGCCTGCTGGAAGCCAGGCCTCCCACACAGCGTTCATGCCTGCTACGTCCGCAAGGTCGGTGATGTAGATCGTTGCCGTCAGGATGCGCGAGCGGTCGCTGCCATGTGCGCTGAGCTGGCGCTCCAGACTGTCGAGGATCTCCCGGGTCTGCTGTTCGATCGGCCCGGTACTGCTCGGGACCTCGACGAGGTGGATCACGTCGCCGTAGATGACGGCGTCGGCATAGCGGGCGGTGACGCCGTGGCGTTCGATGTCGGACATGGGGCTCCCGGCTGAGTTGGCCAAACTCAAAGTATATGCGAGCCCGGGTGAGGGCGCTTGCTGAGCGCCGATATTGACATGGGCATATGACAAACGCAGAATCGTGGCACGCATTTCGCGTACAACTATGGAGCGTTGTCCATGAAGACTCTTCTCTCTGCCGGCCTGGTTGCCCTGGCCCTGACGTCCCTGAGTGTCGGTGAGGCAATGGCCAATCCGCAGCACGAACGCATGAAACGGTGCAATGCCGAGGCCAAGGAGCAGGCGCTCAAGGGTGATGAGCGCAAGGCCTTCATGAGCACTTGCCTGAAGGGTCGGCACGGTCCGGCCGCTGAGGATGCCGAGTCCGCCGCGGCGCCGGCTGCCAAGCCGGCGCTTGGTGATGAGGCGGCCGTGGAGCGCTCGGGCGCGCCCCTGGCTGCAACGGGTGAGGCGGTGGATGAAAAAGCGCGCACCCAGGCCTGCAATCAGGCCGCAACCGAGCAATCGCTCAAGGGGGCCAAGCGCAAGGCCTTCGTCAGCGAGTGCATGAAGGGGTGAGCGCGGGGCGCCGGCCTTGCGCCGGCGCAGTGCCGCCAGGGCGACGCTTCAGACGATGTCGAAGAAGACGAGGTCACGTTCGACCTCGTTGGCGGAGAAACCGCAGCCGATGCGGCCCTGTCCGTTGAGGACGATGCGGTCCTGCTTGATGCAGCGCTCGGCTTCGTTGTCGAGGGTGATGAAGGTGCCATTCGTGCTCTGGTCGAACAGCACGAACCCCTCTCTTCTGCGCTCGATGCGCGCATGCTGCCTGGAGGCGCGCGGGTCCATTATGGTGATGTCGTTACCGAGTTCGCGCCCGAGCAGCAGCACCGGGCGATGCTCCTCTACGAACAGCACGTCCTGCTGGTGACGCAGGCGCAGGCGCTGGGAGACGCGTGCGGCCGCCGGGATGGAGGTGATCAGCGGGCTGCGCAGGCCGATGCTGAAAACCTGGACGCCGAGCCGTGCAAAGGCGGGCCCGCCAAGCGCGCGCGTGCCGAGCAGCGCACGCGCGGCGCCGCCGAGCAGCATTGTGACGGCGGCAGAGGCGAGGGCTTGCTCGGGTTCGCACAGGTTGCCGATCTGGGTGGCGAGCGTAATGCCTTCGCCTGCCGTGCGCCCGCCGTCAAGGTCCACCACGCCGTAGTGCAGGCCGATCCGCACCGGTTGTCGCGCGCCGCGCAGTGGCGGCAGCCCATGTATGCGCTGCAAGGCGTCGCTGGCCGCCAGTACCGCCGAATCGCAGCGTTCGAAGACCGCGACCGTGGTGTCGGTCTCGGCGACCAGGATCTGCCCACTGTGAGCCGCGAGTGCGCGCTCGATGCGGTTCGCACAGCGTTCGGCCGCGTGCAAGGCCTCCTGCTCGCCCAGTTGGGCTGCCAGTTGCCCATCGCTTGGATGAAGGGCAACGAAGACGCAGAGGTTCTTGCGCTCCGACATCAGTCGTCGGCCCCGGGCATCATCAGGCGGATCGTTGCGCTTGCTGGCTGGGGCAGTTCAAGGGGGTCGAATGCGGTGTCGCCTTCCTCGACCACGGTCTGGCGGGTGAGACCGACGAAGTCGAACAGCCTCGAGTCGGCCAGGTGCGAGGGCACGACGTTCTTGAGTGCGGTCGCCAGCGATTCGATGCGCCCGGGATGCTCGCGTGCCCAGCCCTGCAGCATGGTCTTGATCTGCTTGCGCTGCGCGTTCTCCTGCGAGCCGCACAGGTTGCAGGGGATGATGGGGAAGTCCATTGCGCGCGCGAAGCGGGCGATGTCGGCCTCGGTGCAGTAGGCAAGTGGGCGGATCACGACATGGTTGCCGTCGTCGCTGACCAGCTTGGGTGGCATGGCCTTGATCTTGCCGCCGAAGAACATGTTGAGGAACAGGGTCTCGAGCATGTCATCGCGGTGGTGGCCAAGTGCGATGCGGGTCGCGCCGATCTCTTTCGCCGTGCGGTAGATGATGCCGCGGCGCAGGCGCGAGCACAGCGAACAGGTGGTCTTGCCTTCGGGGATCTTGTCCTTGACGATCGAATAGGTGTCCTCGGTGACGATGCGGTACTCGACGCCGATCGACTCGAAGTACTGCGGCAGGACGTGGTCCGGGAAGCCGGGCTGCTTCTGGTCGAGGTTCATCGCCACGATGCGGAAATCCACCGGGGCGCGCTCGCGCAGCGCGAGCAGGCATGACAGCAGGGTGTAGGAGTCCTTGCCGCCGGAAACGCACACCATCACGGTGTCACCGTTGCCGATCATGTTGTAGTCGCCAATGGCCTCGCCCACACCGCGCTCGAGCTTCTTCTTGAGACGCAGGAAGGTATTGGAGTGGCGGGTGTCTGTCTCGCCGGTGCTGGCAGGGCGGGATTCGACGGGGGCAAGGGCAGCGGTCACGGCAGAAGCTCGATCAAGGTTCAGGATCGCGAAATTATACCCTTGTCAAGAAGTTCTGCCTCAAAGATGTGCACTCCGCCCGCCGTCAACGGCGATGATCTGTCCGGTGATGTAGGGCGCATCGAAAAGCAGGAAGCGCACCGTGCGGGCGATGTCCGCGGCGCTGCCTACGCGCTTGAGCAGGGTGTGATCGATGATCTGCTGGCGTTCCGCAGGCGAGAACTGTTCGTCCTCCGGCCAGTCGATGGGCCCCGGCGAGACGCCGTTGACGCGCACCTGCGGTGCGAGCTCGATCGCCAGCGCGCGCGTCAGCGCGGCCAGCCCGGCCTTGGCCGCGCAGTACAGCGGGTAACGCTGCAATGGACGCTCTGCATGGATGTCCACGATGTTGACGATCGCGCCCGATGTCGCTCGCAACGCTGGAGCGAGCGCCTGGGACAGGAATAGCGGGCCCATCAGGTTGGAACCCATCAGTTCGTCCCATGCCGCGCGGTCGATGCTGCCAAGCGGTGTTGGGAAAAAGCTCGAAGCGTTGTTGACCAGGCCATCCACCCTCGTGCCGCGTGCAAGCACTTGCGCGGCGATGTCCTCGGCGGCGCCGAAACGGGCAAGGTCGCCGCCGACCGTGAATGCGGAGTCGGGGCGCGCAGCGTTGAGCGCAGCCGCGAGGGTTTCTGCAGCGTCCGCGCTGTGGCGGTAGTGCAGCGCCACGTTCGCGCCTGCAGCGTGCAACTGGCGGGCGATCTCGGCGCCGACGCGGCGTGCAGCGCCAGTGACGAGGATGAGGGGTGTCTCTGCGGCGTGGCGGGGGGCGTGTTGTGGTGGGGTCATCGCTCGGTCAACTGGGTTGTGCGGGCAGCGCTTACAATCGCGAACTTTAGTCGCACCGGATCAAGCCTGTCATGTCATCCCTGCCCGAACCGTCCGCCGAGGCGCGTGCCCAGAGTGCGCGCCTGCTCGAACTGATTGCCGCCGAGATCGGCCGCAGCGGGGGCTGGGTGCCCTTTTCGCGCTACATGGAACTGGCCTTGTATGCGCCGGGCCAGGGTTATTACAGCGGCGGCGCGAGAAAGTTCGGGCCCGGGGGAGATTTCATCACCGCTCCCGAGCTGACCCCGCTGTTTGGCCAGGCGCTCGCGACCCAGGTCGAGCAGGGCATGCGTGCGAGCGCGATGGCGCTGATCGAGGTCGGAGCGGGCACAGGCTTGCTCGCCGCGGACATGCTGCTCGAGCTCGAGCGCCGCGCTTGCCTGCCCGACACCTACGAGATCCTCGAGCTGTCGGGTGAGCTGCGTGAACGCCAGTTCGATACCCTGGCCACGCGGGTGCCCCACCTGGCCGGCCGCGTGCGCTGGCTGGACGCGCTGCCCGACCGCTTTGCAGGCGTGGTCGTGGCCAACGAGGTGCTCGATGTGATGCCGGTGCATCTGGTCGTCTCGCGCGCGCAAGGCCTGTTCGAGCGTGGCGTGGCGCTCGCCGCCGACGTCCCGGGTGCGAGCAGGCTGTGCTGGGCGGACCGCCCCGCCCGTGGCGCCGTGCTCGCAGGTGCGCAGGCGCTGGACCTGCCGGTGCCGGAGCAGGGCGAGTACGTGACCGAACTCAACCTGGCCGGCAACGCATGGGTGGCGGCCTGGGCCGAGCGCATCGAGCGTGGCCTGATGCTGCTGATCGATTACGGCTATCCGCGCGCCGAGTACTATCTGCCCTCACGCTCGGGCGGCACGCTGCTGTGCTATTACCGCCACCACGCCCACGGCGACCCCTTCCTGTGGCCCGGGCTCAATGACATCACCGCCTTCGTCGACTTCACCGCAGTCGCCGAGGCAGCGTATGGGGCCGGCCTGGATGTGCTCGGCTATGCCAATCAGGCGCAGTTCCTGTTCAACTGCGGTGTGCTCGATTGCCTCGAGCGACGCGGTGCGCGCGAGAGCGCGGACTACATCCGCGCCGCACGTGCGGCGCAGCGGCTGACGGCGCCGCATGAGATGGGCGAGCTGTTCAAGGTGCTCGCGCTCGGGCGCGGCGTCGAGCCGCCACTGCAGGGGTTTGTCCGCGGCGATCGCCTGCACACGCTGTGAGTGTGCGCAGGCGTTAAAGGCTGCGCTCGATCAACCAGGCTTCGACGCGGCGCGCGACCTGCTCCCAATCCTGCTCCAGCATCATGCCGTGGCCCATGTCGGGGAAGATCTCTGCCTGGCGGCCGTAGGTGGATGCCGTCATGTGCACCTGGTCGGGTGGGATGAGTGCATCGTGGCGGGCGCCCAGGATGAGCATCGGCGGCTGGTGCATGCGCGCGGGTTGGGGCAGGTTGAACAGCGACATGTCCCAGATCGCGCGGTGGGACTCTGGCTGGCTGAGCGTGTAGTAGCGGCGCAGGTCGGCCGCATCCACCGGCTGGTGGAAGAGGGCTTCGCGCAGGCTGTCGATGTTGACGTCGTTGCCGGTCATGATGGCGTTGAGGTCGGAGAGCAGCGTCGGACGCTTGAGCATGAGGCCGAAGGCCGAGCCCATCAGGCCCTGGGGCGGAACAGAGGCCATCAGTACGGTCGCGGGCGCGTCGTATTGCTCCAGGTACTTCTGCACCACCATGCCGCCCATCGAGTGGCCGATCAGCACGGGTGCAGCGGGCAGGCGGGCGACGACCTCGGCGACGTCGCGCACGTAGTCGTCTATCGAGTACGAGTCGAGCAGCGCGCGCTTGCGGCTTGCCCCGTGTCCGGACAGCGACAGCGCATAGGCGGCCCAGCCGCGTTCTGCGAACCAGGGCAGGAAGTGCTCTTCCCAGCACCAGGCCGATATGTAGGCGCCGTGAATGAAGAGCAGCGGCGTGTCATGCGTGGGGCGCGCGGGTGCGTGGCACAGCACCTCGAGTTCGCCGAAGCGGGTGGCGTTCATGCGGAATCCTTGCTGTCGAGGGCCTTCACGGCCGCCACGCGGGCGGCGTGCAGGGCTTGCGGGATCGATGCCTTGTCCCGGCAGTTGCGGGCGATTGTACACGCGTCGATGCTGCGGACCGCGTGAAGCACTGCCTCCCAGCGCAACAAGGGCGGCCAGTCGGCAGGGGTTGTGATGGTGCCGGCGCCGGCACCGCGTCCGCTATGGTCGCAGGCTGCGCCCTGGAGCATGAGCAGGAAGCGTTCCGGCCTGCGCAGCGCGTCGCAGCGCTCGATCAGCTTGACCATGGTGTCTGCGCGCAGCACTGCGGCCTGGCCAAGGATGCCGTGCTCGCGGGCGAGCATCTCGGCAAGGTCGCGGCAGTCCGCCGGTGCCTTCAGGCGTTCTGAGACTTCGCGCGCACGGCGGGTGCTCGCTGCCTCGTGGCCGTAGTGATGCGGCAGGACGTGCGCGGGTGTGTCGCCCTTGCCCAGGTCATGAAGCAGACAGGCCCAGCGCACGGCGAGTGGCTGGCCGCTGGTGGCGGCCTGGTCGATCACCATCAGCACGTGTTCGCCGGTGTCGATCTCGGGGTGGTACTTCGCTGGCTGCGGAATGCCGAACAAACGGTCGAGTTCGGGGAGGAGGCGGGCGAGCGCGCCGCTCTCGCGCAGGACGCGGATCATGCGCGAGGGGCGCTGTTCCATCAGACCGCGGGCAAGTTCCTGCCACACGCGCTCGCTCACGAGGTGGTCGACTTCACCTGCTGCCACCATCTGCCGCATCAGTGCCAGCGTCTCGGGAGCGACGCTGAAGTCGGTGAAGCGGGCCGCAAAGCGTGCGACGCGCAGGATGCGCACCGGGTCTTCGGCGAAGGCCGGAGAGACATGGCGGAAGACGCGGGCCTCGAGGTCGGCGACGCCGCCGCAGGGGTCGATCAGCCGACCGTCGTGGTCGCGCGCGATGGCGTTGATGGTGAGGTCGCGACGCAGCAGGTCCTGTTCGAGGGTGACATCGGGTGCGGCGTGGCAGACGAAGCCGGCGTAGCCGTGGCCTGACTTGCGTTCGGTGCGCGCGAGCGCGTATTCCTCCTGGGTCTGCGGGTGCAGGAAAACGGGGAAGTCGCGTCCCACGGGCCTGAAGCCCTCGGCCAGCATCGCCTCTGGCGTGCTGCCTACGACGACCCAGTCGCGATCCTTGACCGGCAGCCCGAGCAGGGCGTCACGTACCGCCCCGCCAACGACATAGGCCTGCATCAACCGTACAGATCCTCTTCGGGAATGGACTCGGTCTCCGCACGTGCGGCGGCGGCCCAGTCCTGCATGTGGGGATTGGCGAGCAGGGTGGCGAGGTAGGCGCCGGCATCGCCTTCAGGCTTGACGCCGTAGGTCTGGAAGCGGAAGGCGACGGGGGCGTAGGCGGCGTCGGCGAGGCTGAAGCGGCCAAACAGATAGGGGCCGTCATGGCCGAAGCGGCTGCGGCAATCGGTCCAGATGGCGACGATGCGGGCGATGTCGGCATCGACCTCGGGGCTGTGGCCGAAGCCGGTGTAATCCTTGCGGACGTTCATTGGCATGCGGCTGCGCAGGTTCTGAAAGCCGGCGTGCATCTCGGCCGTCACTGCACGGGCGATCGCGCGTGCGGTGGGGTCGGTGGGAAGCAGGGCTGGCTGCTTCTCGGCGAGGTACTCGCCGATTGCCAGCGAGTCCCACACCGCGAAGCCATGGTCGTTCAGGCAGGGCACCTTACCCGAGGGCGAATGCGACAGGATGCGCTCGCGGCTGCCGGGGATGAACAGCGGGATGCGGATTTCCTCGAAGGTGAAGCCGCCCTCGCGCGCCGCCAGCCAGGCGCGCAGGGACCAGGACGAATAGTTCTTGTTGCCGATGATGAGCTTCATCGCGGACTCCGGGTCACGGTGGTGGAAAATGGCAGCAGCGGCGCCTGTGCCCGGCGCCGCAACCGTTCAGCGCCGCGCCAGGCGGCGGAACGGGTAGTAGTGCGCGCGCGTGCCCTGCTGGCCAAGCCAGGCGGGGGCGACCGACTCGAGTGCGGTCGGGGGGAGCCCGAAAGGAAGGGGCTCGCCGCTGGCGACGTTGTCCACCTTCATCGAGCGCACGTTGTCGCGGCTCATCAGCGGCTGCGGCGCAAGCTCCATCAAGCGGGCCTGGACCATGGCGAGGCCGTCGGGAAGCGCAATGACCGGGCGCGGCTTGTCGACAAGTGCAGAAACGTATTCGACGAGCTGACGCAGGGTATAGACCGTCGGTCCGGCGAGTTCGTAGGTCTGCCCTTCGGCTTCGGGGCGGGCAAGGCTCTGGCACACCGCCTCTGCGACATCCTCGACATACACTGGCTGGAAGCGCGTGCCCGCGCCGGCAAGCGGCAGCACCGGGAACACTGCGGCCAGCCCGGCGAAGAGATTGAGGAAGCTGTCGCCGCGGCCGAACACGACCGAGGGGCGCAGGATGGTCCATGCTACGTCCGGGCCGGCAGCGCGGATTGCCGTCTCTCCGGCGGCCTTGGAACGCTGGTACTCGGAGGGGGCGTCGGCAGCAGTGCCCAGTGCGCTGATATGGATCAGGCGGCGCACGCCAGCGTTGCGGCAGGCGGTGACGATCTTTTGTGGCAATTCGACGTGGTTGCGCGCGAAGTCGGGGCCGAAGGGCGTGCCCGGCCGCGAGTGCAGTACACCGACCAGGTTGACCACGGCGTCAGCGCCGGCAAGGAGGGCGTCGAGTGCTGCGGGGTCATGGACGTCGACCTCGACGACCTCCACGTTGGGCAGCAGCAGGACATGGCCGGCACGGCTGCGGCGTCGGGTCGGGATGATGACCTTGGCGTCTGCCGCGGACAGGCGGTTGGCAAGGGCGCTGCCGATGAAGCCGGCGCCGCCGATGAGGACGATGCGTCTTTGATTCATGGTTCCACTCGTCTGTGCTTGGACTGTTTATTCAGGCGCATGTCGGCAAGCTTACTCGTTGATCGTGCCGGGCGCGATCGTGCCGAGGCGCGCCTTGAGCGATTGTGGCCGTTTCTCAAGCATCGCGGAGTATATGACTGCGTTCGCGAGCACCTTCTTGACATAGTCCCGGGTCTCGTCGAAGGGAATCGTCTCGGTATAGATCGCGCCCTCGATCGGCATGCTGTCGCGCCAGCGCCGTGCCCGGCCGGGCCCGGCGTTGTAGCCTGCGCTCGCCAGCACGGGATGATCGTCGAGGCCTTCCATGATCAGGCGCATGTAGCTGGTGCCGAGCAATACGTTGGTGTTCGGGTCGGTGAGCAGCCGTGGATGGTAGTTCGCCATGCCGATGCGGTTCGCCACCCACTTGCCGGTGTCCGGCATGACCTGCATCAGTCCCTGGGCGCCTGCACTCGAGCGTGCCGGGATGACGAAGCGGCTCTCCTGGCGCATGATGCCGTAGACCCAGCCGAGGTCCAGGCCCTGGGCGCGCACCTGGGGTTCGATGAGATCGCGGTACGGGGTCAGGAAGCGCAGCTCGAAGTTGCTGTTCGGGTTGGCCAGTTCTGCGGTGTTGATAGTGCGGTCGTACAGTTCGTGGCGCAGTGCGAGATGCGCGGCGGCGACGCGGAAGGCTTCGTCGCGATTGCGCACGCCCCAAACCCACTCGCGCAACGCCTCGGTGCGCATGTCGAGCTGGTAGAGGGCGAGCGCACGCCTCAGGCTGGGGTCGCGCTCGGCCTCCTCGAGCTTGGCACGCGCCAGCGCTGCGGTCGCGGGGGGTGGCATGAAGGGCTGGCCGAATTCTTCGGCGGCGAGCATGCCATAGAAATGTGCCTCGCCAGCGATGCGCAGGTAGAGCGATTCGGCCTGGTCACGGTTGCCTGTGGCGGCGTGTGCCCTGCCCAGCCAGTAGATCCACTCCGGGGCTTCGCGTTCGGCTGCGGGCAGGGCCTCGATCGCACTGCGCACTGCGCGCCAGTCCTGGGCGCGCAGTGCGGCGCGCACCCGCCATGCGCGCTGCATCGGCGTGGTCTCGATGCTGCCGGCCGCGGCGTAGAGTGCAAGCGCGTCCGGGCGCCGCCCGATCGCCGCATGCATCGCCATCACCAGATGGACGTAGTTGCGCTCCTCCGCGCCCAGGCGGTCCTGGATGCGGAGCAGACGGACCTGGGCCGCTGCTGCATCCTCGCGCACGAGGCGTACCAGCGCGGCCAGGGCAAGTTCGCGCCCGGCGCGGGTGACGGCGAAGTTGGCAGGCAGGCGGTCCAGCCATTGCGAGGGCGAGCGGATGGCCTGGTCAAGGTCCGCGCGCGCAGGCGCCACGCCCGCGGGCAGCAGCGCAAGGCTGGCGAGGGCGTCGTTCGGGCTGCGCGTATCGATCTGGCGGCGGATGCGCCACCAGACGCGATCTTCGCTGACGACGCCGCGTTCGACGGCGGCACGCATCGGCAGTTCGCAGGCCGCGGGCGCAGACTGCAGGGTGTCCCATTGCGCAGCAAGCTCGTGCAGGCCGCTGTCGTCGCCGGTGAAGAGGCGCGCGCTCCAGCCCGTGCAGCGCAGTTCGGCGTCCGGGTTCTGCAGCGCTGCATGCAGGCGTAGCGCGCCCGCCCAGTCGCCGTCGCGCGCCAGCCGGCGCAGCCAGTCGGCGCGCAGGCGCTCTGCGAGGTGGCTGCCGTCATGCTCGGCGATGAACGCGTTCAGCGCATCGGACGGCGGCGGCTCGCTGCGGGCGAGGCGGTTCACCAGCAGCCAGTAGCGCGGGTAGGGGTCGAGCACGTGCGTGTCGCGTATCGCAGCGAGGCGCTCGAGTCGTGCCTGATCCCCCTTGCGCAGCGCCTCGCGCGCGGCGACGATACGGTCCGCTCCGGTCTCGCCCGGTGACTGTGCGGACACGCTTCCGGGCAGCAGGAATGCTGCGCTGAACAATGTTGCCCAGAATGCTTTTCTCATGCTGTTGCCTGCTCCCATTTCAAGGCTGAACATACCACAGTGACGGATCATCCATTGGCCCCCGCAAGCGCGCTCGACGTCGACTCTGCTGCACAGCGCAAACGCCTGCGCGAGGCGGCATTGCGTGCCCGGCAGGCAATGCCGGAGGCGCAGCGCGCCTGCCTGACATTGCGCCTGGCGGCGCATCTCGATGGGTTGATGGCGCTGCTCCAGCCCCGACGGCTTGGCTTTTGCTGGCCCTATCGCGCAGAGCCCGATCTGCGTCAGTGGGTGTGCGGCTGGCGCGTTGCCGCGCCCGGGCGTGTGGCCGCCTTGCCCGTGGTCTTGGAGCGCGATGCCGCGATGGTGTTCCGCGCATGGGAGCCGGACCAGCCGATGGTGCTGGACCGCCACGGCATCCCGCACCCGGCCGCGGGCGACAGCCTGATACCCGACGTCGTCCTCGTTCCGCTCAACGCCTTCGATACCTGCGGCTACAGGCTGGGCTACGGCGGCGGCTACTTCGACCGCACCCTGGCTGGCATGGACACTGTTGCAGTCGGTGTCGGCTTCGAACTCGGGCGCGTACCGAGTACGCTGCCACAGCCCCATGACAAGCCTATGGAGTGGATCGTCACCGAGGCGGGGGCGGCCAGGGCGCTGCCCTGAGCCTTCCGCCGTGGGGGGTCAGCCGGTGCTGGCCGACAGGAACATGCGATAAGCGGGATTGTCGCTCTCGGCGGCGTATTCGTAGCCGAGGCGCTGCAGGAAGTCGTCGAAGGCGGCCTTATCCTGCGGAGGTACCTGCATGCCGACCAGGACGCGGCCGAAGTCCGAGCCATGGTTGCGGTAGTGAAACAGGGAGATGTTCCAGTCCGAGCGCAGGTTGGAGAGGAAGTTCATCAGTGCGCCGGGGCGTTCGGGGAAGATGAAGCGGTAAACCACTTCGTTCTCGGCCTGCGGCGAGCGGCCGCCGACCATGTAGCGCACATGGGTCTTGGCGAGTTCGTCGTCGGTGAGATCGATGGCCGGCAGTTCGTGGCGTTCCAGCATCTCGACCAGGCGCGCAACCTCGTTGCGGTTGTGTACGGTGACGCCGACGAAGATGTGTGCCTGCTGCGGGTGGGCGTAACGGTAGTTGAACTCGGTGATGTTGCGGTTGCCGAGGACACTGATGAACTTCTTGAACGAGCCCGGCTTCTCCGGAATCGTCACGGCGAGCACGGCTTCGCGCTGTTCGCCGAGTTCGGCGCGTTCAGCCACGAAACGCAGACGATCGAAGTTCATGTTGGCGCCTGAGGCTACGGCGACCAGGCTCTTGTCGCGCAGCTTGTGGCGGCGGGCATATTCCTTTGCGCCTGCGACCGCGAGTGCGCCGGCCGGCTCGAGGATCGAGCGGGTGTCTTCGAACACGTCCTTGATCGCGGCACAGATGGCGTCGTTATCGACCACGATCATCTCGTCCACATATTGCTGGCACAGGCGGAAGTTTTCGGCGCCGACCTCCTTCACTGCGGCGCCGTCGGCGAAGATGCCGACCTGTTCCAGGGTGACGCGCTTGCCCGCCGCCAGCGACTGGGTCATCGCGTCGGCGCCTACCGCCTCGACGCCGATGATCTTCGTCTCCGGGCGCAGGCGCTTGATGTAGGCCGCCACGCCGGCGATCAGGCCGCCGCCGCCGACACAGCAGAATACCGCGTGGATCGGCTTTGAATGCGCGCGCAGGATCTCCAGGCCCACGGTGCCCTGGCCGGCGATTACGTCGGGGTCGTCAAAGGGGTGGACGAAGGTGAGCTTTTCGCTCTTCTCGAGTTCGAGCGCATGCGCATAGGCGTCGGAATAGGACTCGCCGGCGAGCACCACTTCGCCGCCACGCGCCTTGACCGCATCGATCTTGATCGCCGGCGTGGTGCTCGGCATCACGATCACGGCACGCACGCCAAGCTTTGCCGCCGAAAGCGCCACGCCCTGCGCATGGTTGCCGGCGGAGGCACAGATCACGCCGCGCTTGAGGGCCTGGGGCGAGAGCTTGGCCATCTTGTTGTAGGCGCCGCGGATCTTGAAGCTGAACACGGGCTGCATGTCCTCGCGCTTGAGGAAGATGCGGTTATGGGTGCGTGCCGACAGGTTTGCAGCAAGGTCAAGCGGGGTCTCGACGGCGACGTCGTACACCTGCGCGTTGAGGATGCGTTCCAGGTAATCCGAGGGGGTGGTCATGGGCGGCCGAAATTCTGCTGCAAAGCGGACGAGGGTATCAGCCGCGGCGGCTGGGTCGCAAGGGGCGGCAGCGTTCAGCGCAGCAGGTCGCGAAGGCCGCGGCGTAGTGTGTCCTGCACGCCCTCGGGTACGCGCTCGCGGATGCGCTCATCGATGCGCTCGGCTGCGCGTTCGCGCAAGCTGTCCGCCACCAGCGATTCGATGTCGAGTGCGAACCTGGGCTCGGCAAACGGGCCGCTGATGCGGATGGGGATGGTGAGTCCGCGCAGGCTGGCGAGTTCGTCACCGCCTTGTCCGGCCAGGGTTGCGACGGCGCTGGCGCGCAGCCGGTAGTCGATGGTCTCGTTGATCAGGCTGGCGCTGCCGGCGCCGGTGAGTCTGAGCAGGGGCGCGCGCAGCGCGAGGTCGTCATTGCGGACCTGGCCGTTGGCGATGCGAAGTGTCGCGCTCAGATCCGTGAAGTCGGTCTCGTTTCGCCCGCTCGGAGAGGGCGCTGCCGTTCCACGTATGCGGGCGGACGCCTCGCGCATCATCTGGGCGATGTTGATGCCCTTCAGCGCGCCATCGACGATGCGCAGGTCCACCTGGCCGGTGATGCTGCGGCGCAGGCTGTCGGTGCTGTCGGCGTTGCCCTGCAGGCGGGCCTGCACCGTGGCGCGGCCTGCGATGCGTGCTTCCGTGCCGCTGAAGTCGCGCAGGAAGGGGGCGAGCTGAATGTCCTCGAGACGCTCATCGAGCGTGAGCCGAAGCGGGCTGCGGCGCGCATCGATGCCGACCTTGCCGCTGTAGCGTCCGCCGTAGAGCGAGGCCGACAGTGGGGCGAGCCTGAGCTGTCCGTCCTCGGCCTGCAGGACGAGGTCGACCTCGCTCAGCTGCAGGCCGTGCGCGCGCAGGCGGCCGACACGCAGGCGACCGTCGGCAGCGAGCGTGACGAGCGCGCTGGGGTTGCGCGCTGCCGCGGTTGCGGCGCCCGCCGGGGCGGGCGCGACCTGTGCGCCGGCGGGCAGGTAGGCGTCCAGGTCGAGGTTGTCGATGTCGAGATCGAACTGAATTGCGGGGCGCGTGGGCTCGGTGACGGCAACGCGGCCTTCGATCCGGGTGTCGTCGACGATGGCATGCAGCCGTTCGAACACGATCGAGTCGGCGTCTGCGCGCAGCGCCGCTTCGATCTGCCCCCGGGGCCGAATGCCGTCGCTACGGCCGAAGCGCACCGACAGGTCCGATAGCTCGACCACCTCGTCCTGGATGCTGATGCGGACACGCGAGTCGATTGCGATGTCCATGGTCGCGCTCATCCCGCTGCTGCCCAGCGTGAAGCTGGATTGCAGCGGGAAGGGTGCTCCCGGCCTGATCTCGCTTGCCTGAAGCTGGAGCTTGGTGAGTTGCAGCTGGGTGTTGTCGCGGAGATCGGTCCACGACACGCTCGCCCCCTGGATGTCGATGCCCCCAATCGCGAGTGCGAGTGCGCCGGCCGTCGTCGCGGTGTCGCCCCGGGGCGCTGCGGCTGGCGCGCTCCCCGCAGTGTCCGCGTCCGCCGTCGACCAGTTCGTACGCCCGTCGGCCGCACGCACCAACTTGAGGGCGAGGCCGTCGATGGCGATGCGGTCGATGTCGAGTTCGCCGCGCAGCAGCGGCAACAGGCGTGCGCGGGCCTGCAGCCTGGCAATGCGGGCAAAGGGGGCGTCGCCGAAACCTGGCGCATCGGCAAGGACGGCATCCCTTGCCTCGATGCCCAGCCATGGATAGAACGAGAGATTCAGGGTGCCATCGATCTGCAGCGACCGACCGGTGTGGCGCATGAACTCGGCGGCGATGCGCTCGCGGTGGTCGTTGGCGTCGAAGCGCAGTGCGATCCAGGCGGCAAGTGCAGCGACGAGCGCGATGAGGATGCCGATCGTGATCAGCAGATAGCGTATCGGCGTTCTCATCGCGCCGCCTGCATCAGTCTTCCGGCGGCGTCATCGCCCGCGTCTGGCGTTCGATGAAGTCCTGGGTCGAATCGATGCCACGCAATTGCAGGATGGTCGAGCGCACCGCCGCCTCGAGCAGAACGGCCAGGTTACGGCCAGCCGCAACCGGCAGCACGACGCGTGCAATTGCAACGCCCAGGATGTCCTGGACCTCTTGCTGCAAGGGCAGGCGGCTGGGATCGCCGGGGCCCGGCTGGCGGCGCTCGAGGTGGCAGATCAGGCGCAGGCGCATCTTCCGGCGGCACGCCGTTTCACCGAAGATGGTGCGGATGTTGAGAATGCCCAGGCCGCGCACTTCGATGAAGTCCTGCAGCATCTCGGGGCTGCGCCCCTCGAGTACGGTGGGAGCGATGCGCGACAGTTCGACGACGTCATCGGCCACCAGGCCGTGACCGCGGGAAATGAGCTCCAGCGCGAGCTCCGATTTGCCTGCACCCGAGTCGCCGGTGATCAGTACGCCCAGTCCGAGCACATCCATGAACACGCCGTGCAGCGAGGTCTTCTCCGCCAGCTCGCGCGACAGGTAGAGCCGCAACTGGTCGATCACGCTTGCCGATGGGTGGGCTGCGCTGAACAGTGCGACGTCGTGTGCCACGCAAACCCCATGCACGATATTGGGAACTTCGCAGCCGTCGGCGACGATCAGGGCTGGCGGGTGCGCGGAGCAGATCTCGTTGAGGTGGTGAGCAACCTTGTCGTTTGACTGGCGGCGCGCCCATTCGAGCTCCGCAGCGCCCATGACCTGCAGCCGTGTGGGGTGGATGAGGTTGAGGTGGCCGACGAGATCGGCCGGCCACATGCGGTCTTCGGCGACCGCGAGGCTCGCGCCGAGGTTGCCGCTGATGTGGTTCAGCTGCAGGTTGTCGCGATGCGCCTCATACAGCCGCGCGACGCTGGTCTGCCGCATCGGCGCCCCAGTTCATGAACATCTGGTGGATATGGTCTGCATCCGGCGCGGCTTGCAGCGCTTCGCGGAAGCCGCGGTCGCTGAACATCTGAGCCAGCTCGGAGAGCAGTTGCAGGTGGGTCTCGTTGGCTTGCTCGGGGACCAGCAGCACGAACAACATGTTCACCGGGCGGCCATCGGGCGAGTCGAACTGCACCGGGCTCGCAAGGCGCAGGAACGCACCTGCCGCCTCCTTGAGACCCTTGATGCGCCCGTGCGGAATCGCAATGCCCTGGCCGAGGCCAGTGGAGCCGAGGCGCTCTCTCGCGAACAGGCTATCGAACACGGTGCTGCGCCCGATGCCCTGATTGTTTTCGAACAGCAGGCCCGCCTGCTCGAAGACGCGCTTCTTGCTGCTCGCGTCGAGGTCGACCACCACATTGGACAGTGGCAGGAGTTGGGATATCAGGCTCATTCGCTGGAGGGTTCGCGCAATATCGCAGGCATTCCGGTCGCAGGGTGCGACCGGCCGTCCCGGGGCATGCTGGCGCCGCGTCTTGGAAACGGGCGCATTATAACCATACCCCGGACGTGGGGCTGAAACGAAAGCGTCAGGCTTCGGGGGCCTGGTGCTTGATCGTCTCGTGGTTGTGGTCGGCCAGTTTCTGCTTGTACTTCTGCACCTGGCGGTCGAGCTTGTCGGTCATCGCGTCGATGGCCGCGTACAGGTCGGCATCATCGCTTTCGACGAAGATGTCCTTGCCGCGCACGTGCAGGGTGACCTCGGCCTTCTGCTTGAGCTTCTCGACCGAGAGGATCACCGCGACACTGGTGACGTTGTCGAAGTGACGGATGACGCGATCAAGCTTGGAGGTGACGTAGTCGCGAATGGCCGGAGTGACTTCGACGTGGCGCCCGGTGATGTTGAGATTCATGTTGACTCCTGTTTTTGTCAGATGGATTTGCGCAGGCTGACCGGCGGGATATTGAGGGATTCGCGATACTTGGCGATCGTGCGCCGTGCGACCACGATACCCTGCTGGCCAAGGACTTCGGCAATCTTGGCGTCGGACAGCGGTTTCTTGCTGTCCTCGGCGTCGACCAGTTGGCGAATCAGCGCGCGAATCGCCGTGGACGAGGCCGCTCCACCGGTGTCGGTGGCGACGTGACTACCGAAGAAATACTTGAGTTCGAACACCCCGCGCGGACTCGCCATGTACTTCTGCGTGGTCACGCGCGACACGGTGGACTCGTGCAGCTCGAGTTGGTCCGCGATCTCCCGGAGGGTGAGTGGCCGCATTGCCACCTCCCCATGATCGAAGAACTGCCTCTGCTGGTCAACGATGGCCTGGGACACCCGGAGGATGGTGTCGAAGCGCTGCTGCACGTTCTTGATCAGCCAGCGTGCCTCCTGCAACTGTCCGCTCAGGCCGCCACCCTGGCCGCGGTTCTGCTGCAGCAGGCTGGCATACAGGCGGTTGATGCGCAGACGCGGCATTGCCTCCTGGTTCAGGCTGACCGTCCACCGCCCGCGCAGCTTGCGTACGACCACATCCGGCAGTACGTAGCGCGTCTCGGCGTTCGAGTAACGCGAGCCGGGGTGGGGGTCGAGGCTGCAGATCAGGGCATGGGCGGCGCGCAGGGCTTCGTCGTCGCAGCCGGTCAGCTTCTTGAGCTTGACGAAGTTGCGCTCGGCGAGCAGCTCGAGGTGCTTGTCGACGATCTCGAGCGCGAGCGTGCGCGTCGCCGAAGCCGGCAGGGTACGGAGCTGCAGCGACAGGCATTCGCTGGGGCTGCGCGCGCCGATGCCTGCGGGCTCGAGGTTCTGTACGTGGCGCAGCGCGATGTTCAGGTCATCGACATCGACGTCGGCGTCGTCCGGAAGCAGTTCGAGGAGCTCATCGAGCGGCTGGTGAAGGTAGCCGTCGTCATCCAAGGCTTCGATGATGAAGCGCACGAGGGCGCGGTCGCGGTCTGACAGCGGCGACAGCGACACCTGCTGGTCGAGATGTTCACGCAGGGAGACGCCAGCCGCCTGCAGTTCCTGGTAATCGACGTCGTCGTCGTCCTCGCTGCGGCTCGATGCGCCGCTGCCGACATTGGACCAGTCCATGCCTTCGTCGGCGCTGCCATGGTCGGCATGGTCGCCGGCCTCGCTGTCCGCAGCGCTGGCTGGCGCCTCGGGGGTGTTTGCCTGTTGCTGTCTGGCCTCGTGCTCGGGGGGGCTGCCCGGTGGTAGCGGTGGTACGAACTCGACACCGTCGCCGTCGCTGCGCTCGAGCATCGGGTTCTCGAGCAGGAAGCGCTCGATCTCCTGGTTCAGCTCGATGGTCGACAGCTGCAGCAGCTTGATCGACTGCTGCAGCTGCGGCGTCAGGGTAAGGTGCTGGGAGAGCTTGAGCTGGAGGCTTGGTTTCATCGCTGTCGACGCGCGCGCGGATTCACAGGCGGAAATGCTCGCCCAGGTAAACCTGGCGCACCCTTTCGTTGTCGATGATCTCGGCCGGTTCGCCGCTTGCCAGTACCCGGCCTTCGCTGATGATGTACGCACGATCGCAGATGCCGAGCGTCTCGCGCACGTTGTGGTCCGTGATCAGCACGCCGATGCCGCGCTCCTTGAGGAAGCGGATGATCTTCTGGATGTCGATGACCGCGATCGGGTCGACCCCTGCGAAGGGTTCGTCGAGGAGGATCAGGCGCGGGTCGGTTGCAAGTGCGCGCGCGATCTCGCAACGTCGGCGCTCGCCGCCGGAGAGTGAGACGGCGGTGTTGTCGCGCAGGTGGTTGATGCCAAGCTCGAGCAGCAGTTCGTCGAGCCGGGTCTTCACCTGGTGCGCCTCGAGCCCCTGGAGCTCGAGCACGGCACGGATGTTTTCGGCCACGGTGAGCTTGCGGAAGACGCTCATCTCCTGCGGCAGGTAGGACAGGCCCAGACGCGCACGGGCGTGGATCGGCAGGTGGGTGAGGTCGGTGCCGTCGAGGTTGATCTGGCCGCCGTCGGCACGGACCAAGCCTACGATCATGTAGAAACAGGTGGTCTTGCCGGCGCCGTTGGGGCCGAGCAGGCCGACGACCTCGCCCGAGCCGACCTCGAAGCCGACGTCGTGGACCACGGTGCGCGCCTTGTAGCGCTTTTGCAGGCTGGAGACCTTAAGCAGACTCATCGCGGGGTTCTTTCAGCAGCTTGCGGATCAGTTCGGGTGCAAAGCCGCGGGTTTGCAGGAAACGGGCCTGGCGCGCCCATTCGCGCGCATCCGCCGGGGCCGCCTGGAAGCGGCTGCGCAGCACTGCGCGGGCACGCTCCAGTTCCGATTCTACGCACTCCGTGGCGAGTGTTGCCTCGATCAGTTCACGGTCGATCCCGCGCCGCGTCAGCTCGCTGCGCAGGCGGCTGCCGCCGAAGCGGTTGGCACGGGTGCGCACGTAGGCTTCGGCGTAGCGGCTGTCGGACTGCAGGCCGAGCTCGCCCATGCGCTCGATCACTGCCTGCACCTCGTCGGCCTCGCCGTGGGCGGCCAGCTTGCGCGCCAGCTCCGCGCGCGAGTGGTCGCGGCGGGCAAGATGGCGAAGCGCGCGTTCGCGCAGGCTGGGGGCGCCCATGGTGTCCTGGCTAGGCTCAGCTTTCCGTGGCCGTTGCCGGTGCCGCTGGCGGCAGTTCGGGCAGGCCGACGGCGACGCGGACCTTGTTTTCGATTTCGCGCGCAAGCGTCGGATTCGCACGCAGGAATTCGCGTGAGTTGTCCTTGCCCTGGCCGATCTTGTCGCCCTGGTAGGCATACCAGGCGCCGGACTTGTCGACGATCTTGTGTGTCACGCCCAGATCGATGATCTCGCCCTCGCGCGAGATGCCTTCGCCGTAGAGGATGTCGAAGTGGGCTTCCTTGAAGGGGGGCGAGACCTTGTTCTTGACGACCTTGACTCGGGTTTCGGAGCCGACCACCTCGTCGCCCTTCTTGATCGTGCCGGTGCGGCGGATGTCCATGCGCACGGAGGCATAGAACTTGAGTGCATTGCCGCCCGTGGTGGTCTCCGGGCTACCGAACATGACGCCGATCTTCATGCGGATCTGGTTGATGAAGATCACCAGCGTGTTGGTGCGCTTGATGTTGGCGGTGAGCTTGCGTAGCGCTTGCGACATCAGGCGCGCCTGCAGGCCGGGGAGCTGGTCGCCCATCTCGCCCTCGATCTCGGCCTTGGGGGTGAGCGCGGCGACCGAGTCGACGACGACCACGTCCACGCCGCCGGAGCGCACCAGCATGTCGGCGATCTCGAGCGCCTGCTCGCCGGTGTCGGGCTGCGAGATGAGCAGGTCCTGGATATTGACGCCAAGCTTCTCCGCGTAGCCGACGTCGAGCGCGTGCTCGGCGTCAATGAAGGCTGCCGTGCCGCCCAGCTTCTGCATCTCGGCGATCACCTGCAGGGTCAGCGTGGTCTTGCCCGAGGATTCCGGGCCGTAGATCTCGACGACCCGGCCGCGCGGCAGACCACCGAGGCCGAGCGCGATGTCGAGGCCGAGCGAGCCGGTGGAGACGGTCTGGATGTCACGTTCGACGTTGCCGTCGCCCATGCGCATGATCGACCCTTTGCCGAACTGCTTTTCGATCTGGGAGAGCGCGGCGGCGAGGGCCTTGGCCTTGTTGTCGTCCATGGAGGTGCGTCCTGTGTGATTGGCGGATTATGGCACAAAGATTGCAGGCATGCGGACGGCCGCGCCTGGTGCCGCTAGTTTAAGACGTGTATGAAAATACAGCAAACGGCGGAGTTGCCGAAGCGGACGGGGCAGGCTCGCGTCAGTGCGCCAGTGCAAGTACGCCCTGCAGTGCGCGGATCACGGTCTGTCTGCGCACGGCGCTACGATCGCCGGCGAAATGCAGGGTCAGGGCGCTTTGCTCGCCGGCGCGCAAGGCCCAGCCGATGCACACCGTGCCCACGGGCTTGGCCGGGCTGCCGCCGCTGGGGCCGGCAATGCCGGATACGGCGACGGCGACCGTGGCGATGCTGCGATCAAGTGCCCCGGCGGCCATCTCGCGAACGGTGGCCTCGCTGACCGCACCTTGGGTTGCGAGGGTGTGGGCGGATACGCCCAGCATGTCGATCTTGGCTTCGTTGGAGTAGGTGACGAAGCCGCGGTCGAACCAGGCCGAGCTGCCGCCGATCGCGGTAACGGCCTCTGCGATCCAGCCGCCGGTGCAGGACTCGGCGGTCGCCAACCGCCATCCGCGTGTGCCGAGCGCCTGGCCGACCTGTTGGGCGAGGGTGTCGAGTTCGGTGTCGGTCATGGCTTTACGCGCCGACGATGGCAACCAGGATGGCGAGTGCGAGCAGGGTATAGCCGGCCGCGACCAGGTCGTCGAACATCACCCCGAAGCCGCCCTTGAAACTGCGATCGGCCCAGCGTACGGGGGGCGGCTTGACGATGTCGAAGAAGCGGAACAAGGCCACCGCGACCGCCTGCCAGAGCAGGGTTGGCGGCGTGAAGGCCAGCACCAGCCAGGTGGCGACCATTTCGTCCCACACGATACCGCCGTGGTCGGGCACGCCGAGTGCGCGCCCCGTGCGCTCGGCGGCCAGTACGCCGGCGATGAACAGGGCTGCGAGCAGGGCAAGGAAGACGAACTCGGACAGTGGGACGCGGATCAGCGGGTAAAGCGCCCATGCGAGCAGCGTGCCCATGGTTCCCGGCGCCCAGGGCGACAGGCCGGAGCCGAAACCCAGCGAAATGAAGTGGGCGGGGTGGCTCATCATCAGGCGAAGAGTGGGGCGCATCTCGTGATCCGATCTGTGTTGTTCGACGCGTGCCTGCGTACCAGGAGGGATTGATTCGGGCGAAATGGTTCGCAGTGCATCAGGCAAAGTGATCGTAGCCGTTGGGCGCGAGGGGGGCCAGCGTGCCGTCGGCTTCGCGCATGTGGATGCTGCCGCTATCAGCGGTGAGGCTGCCGATGCGGTGCACGGGCAACTCGAGCTTTGTGGCGAGCGCCCGTACGGTGTCACGTCGCGCAGCGGGGGCGCAGAAAAGCAGTTCGTAGTCGTCGCCCCCTGCGAGCAGGCAGTGTCTGCACAAGACCGGGTCGGCGCCGGTTGCAAGCAGGCGGGCGAGCGGCAGCGCCGCGGTTTCGATCAGCGCACCGGTGTGCGAGCGTTCCAGAATGTGGCGAAGATCGCCGAGCAGGCCGTCGGAGACGTCCAGCATGGCACTGGCCACGCCGCGCAGCGCGCGGCCGAGGGCGAGCCGGGGTTGTGGGCGTTGCAGTGCGGCGATGCAGGCGCGCCGGCCGTCGGCGTCGAGCCTGGTCCGCCCTTGCAGGGCGGCGAGCCCGAGTGCAGCCAGGCCGGGCTGGCCCGATACCCACAGGTCGTCACCGGCGCGACCGCCGTCGCGGGTGACGGCCTCGCCGGCGGCCGTCTCGCCAATGATGGTTACCGACAGCGTGAGCGGCCCGCGTGTGGTGTCGCCACCGGCGAGGTCCACGCCATGCGCATCGGCACAGGCGAAGAAGCCGCGCGCGAAAGCCTCGATCCAGGCTTCGTCGGCAGCTGGTAGGGACAGCGCAAGGAAGGCCCAGCGCGGTTCCGCGCCCATCGCTGCGATGTCGGAGACGTTCACCGCCAGGGTCTTCCAGCCGAGATCTTCGGGGTCGGTGTCGGCGAAAAAATGGGTGCCCGACACGAGCATGTCGGTCGATACGGCGAGCTGCATGCCTGTGCGCGGCTGCAGCAAGGCGGCATCATCGCCGACGGCGAGCGCGGTGTGCCGTGTGGCGCGAGTGAAGTGACGCTGAATGAGGTCGAATTCGGAAGGCATGACGCGAAGTGAGGCGGCTGCCCGCATGCGGGCGGGCGCCAAGCTTAGCGCACAAGTGCGCTGCGCGCGCCGTTGCCGGGCTCAGCGTGCGCGCAGACCCAGGCGCGCCTTCAGACTGTCCCAGTCCACCGCGTCGAGCGTGTTCTTGACCAGCAGGCCGAGGTCGGTGTCGCCTTCCATGCGCAGGCGGCGGCTGAAGAACAGCGTGTCGGGATCTTCCTCGCGCAGTGCGAGCGCGATGAAGTCGCGCGTGGTGGCGGAGATCACCAGGTCCGGCTTGCGTCCCGCAGCTGGAACAGCGCGGCGGAAGCCGCGCTCGCCGAGGCCGAAATCGAGCGTGAGTCCGGCATCGAGCACGCGCATCTGCAGGTGGCGTCCGCCGAGCGGTGCCAGCGTGTCGCGCGGCAGGATGCGGCCGAGCGCGAGGTTGAGCGCTGCGATCAGGGCATGCGTCGGCGGCTGCTGCGGCAGGCGCGAGATCAGCCTGGCCAGTGCCGTTGGCACCGTGAAGTCCGGAATGCGGAAGTCTGCCAGGCTTTGGGCAATGCGCTGGCGCAGGCTGCCGGGCAGGAGTTCGGCAGGCAGGGGCGGGCGCGGCAGGGTGGGCAGGGCGGGCATGTGTGTACTCCGGGGAGGCGGGTGTGCTGGCTCAGGCCGCGACGTATTGTTCGGCACCGGCGCGGCCGTGCCAGAAGCCGTTGCAGGGCGCCTCGATCATCAGTGCGCGGCTTGCCGCGAGGGCTTCGGCGGGCGAACTCTGGGCATCGATGGTGGTGCGGAACAGTTCGACGATGGCGCGCGTGTTGGCGCCCTGTGGGCTGATGCGCAGGACTTCGGCGTTGCCACGTACCGCGGCGAGGTCGCCGAGCAGGTTATGCACCCGTGCCGACTGGGTCTGCACGCCGTTCAGGGTCAGGAAGGGTTCGCCTTCGCGGGTGCGCAGCGTGATGCCGTCCATGATCGACAGACAGCGGAACTCGCAGGTGTCCTTCTGCAGGTTGAAGTGGCGGGCGGTGAAGCAGCGCGCCGAATGCGCGAGCGGCAGGCGGCCGTAGGCGAAGACCTCGGTTTCGATCGGGGCTGCGAGCGCTTCGCGCACCTCGGCAAGCGCGGCACCCGACATCTCCGGGGCGACGGCCCAGCGCGTGGCGCCCGAGTCGATCATCAGCTGCAGCGTGTTCGGGTTGAAGATGTTCAGTGTGGGGCCAGCGACCCAGTCGGTGATGCCGGCCTCGGCGAGCAGTCGCACCGCGCCCATGTCGTTGGCCTCGACGCGGAAGCCGGTCTCGCCCTCGCTGTGCTGGCGCACGATGCGGCGCAGTACCTTGAGGTCGGATTCGGATTCGATCAGGCCCTGGGTACTGATGACCACTTCCTTGCCGGCCGCGGCGAGCACCTTGCCGACCTCGAGCCAGTCGTCGAGGCGCAGTTCGTGGCGGCGCGAGCACACCGTCTCGCCCAGGTAGACGCTGTCGATCGGTGCTTCGACCATGTCGGCGTAGAAGTCGAGCACGCTCTGGTGCGGCCAGTAATAGAGCAGGGGGCCGAGGGCGAGTTTCATCGGGCGGGTCTCAGTTCGTTCGGGTGATGCGGTGCGAGGCGGCTTGCGCGACGCTCACTTCCACGGGCGGTAGTAGGCGCCCAGCGTATGGCTCTGGCCTTCGGAGACCTTGTTGAGCTCGGCCATCCACGCCGGCAGCACTGCGAAGCCTTCGGCGCCGCCGGCCTTGAGCTTGTCGAGCGCGGCGCGCCACACCTTGGTGACCTGGGCGACATAGGCTGGGCTGCGCTGGCGGCCTTCGATCTTGATCGCACGGATGCCGATGCGGGCGAGCTCGGGCAGCAGTTCGAGCGTGTTGAGGCTGGTCGGCTCCTCGAGCGCGTAGTAGGTCTCGTCGTTGACCTCGAAGCGGCCCTTGCACAGGGTCGGGTAGCCGGCGCGCTCACCGTCGGCGAAACGGTCGATGAGGATGCCGTTGAGGCGCGTCTCCATGCCGCGCGGCGTGTCTTCCCAGCGTACGTGCTTGCCCGGCGAGCAGGCGCCATTGCAGTTGGGCGACTCGCCGGTGGCGTAGGCCGACAGCGCACAGCGGCCCTCGACCATCACGCACAGGCCGCCGAAGCCGAAGACCTCGATCTCGACCGGTGTGTTGGCGACCACGCTCTCTACCTGGGCCATGGACAGCACGCGCGGCAGCACCGCGCGCTGGATACCGAAGCGCTCATGGTAGTAGTTGATCGCCTCGTAGCTGGTGGCCGAGCCCTGCACCGACAGGTGCAGGCGCAACTGCGGATGCGTTCTGGCGGCGTAGGCCATAAGACCGGGGTCGGCGAGGATCAGGGCATCGAGACCGAACTCGGCAGCGCGGTCGATGGCCTGCGTCCAGCTCGGCCAGTTGCCGGTCTGCGGATAGGTGTTGAGTGCGAGCAGCACCTTCTTGCCACGGGCGTGGGCGTAGGCGATGCCTTCGCGCATCTGCGGCGGGTCGAAGTTGAGGCCGGTGAAGTTGCGCGCGTTGGTGGCGTCCTTGAAGCCGAGATAGACGCAGTCTGCGCCGTGGTCGACGGCGGTTTTCAGGGCGGGGAGGCTGCCGGCTGGGCAGACGAGCTCGATCGTATTGGGTGCGGACATTGGCGGCCGGGCGGGCAGGGAAGAACCCGGGCACCATAGTGCGTGGTCGCTGAGGTGGCTTTGACGAGTGTCAAACGCCCGTTGTGCACCATCGTGCGGTGCGCAAAAAAACCTTATGATTCGGGCCAATGACATTCGGCCGCGATGGCGTCTGCACGAAGTGGTGCAGGCGAGCATCGGTGTGCTCAACGCAATGGAGCGTGCGTGGATCTTGCAACACTGATTGGGCTGCTGGGCTCGCTGGGCATCGTCGTCTCGGCCATCGTGCTCGGTGCGTCGGCAATGATCTTCCTCAATGGACCATCCTTGCTCATCGTTGTCGGCGGCAGCCTGTTCGTCGTACTCAGCAAGTTCACGCTGCAGCAGTTCCTCGGCGCGTTCAAGGTGGCGGCGAAGGCGTTCAAGTTCCGCCTGCCCGACACCGAGGAGGTCATCAAGGAGGTGATGGAGGTTGCGCAGGTGGCGCGCAAGGAGGGCATGCTGGCGCTCGAGAGCCGGCCCTCTTCCATCCCTTTCTTCCAGCAGGGCATCCAGCTCATGATCGACGGCCAGGCACCCGAGACGGTGCGCGAGATCCTGCAGAAGGAGCGCCTTCTCACGCTCGAGCGCCATCGCTGGGGGGCAAAGGTGTTCAGCGCCATGGGTGACGTCGGCCCGGCGATGGGCATGATCGGGACCCTCATCGGCCTGGTGCAGATGCTGTCGAACATGGAAGACCCGAAGTCGATCGGCCCGGCGATGGCGGTGGCGCTGCTGACCACGCTGTATGGCGCGATGATGGCAACGATGATCTTCCTGCCCATGGCGGACAAGCTCAACCTGCGCATGACCGAGGAGGCACGCCTCAACGCGATGCTCATCGATGCGATCTCGGCGATCCAGAACGGCACCAATCCGCGCGTGATCGAGACCCTGCTCACGAGCTACCTGCCGCCCGCCAAGCGCAAGTCCGAAGGCGGCTGAGGGCGCGCACATGGACATGCCCGAGGAGGAGAAGGCCGGCATCCCCGCCTGGGTGATGACATTTGCCGACCTGATGTCGCTGCTCATGTGTTTTTTCGTGCTCCTGCTCTCGTTTGCCGAGATGGATGCGATGAAGTTCAAGCAGATCGCCGGCGAGCTCACCAAGGCCTTCGGTGTGCAGCGCGATGTGCCGGCGATCGAGTCGCCGATGGGGACGACGCCGATCTTCGACAAGTTCTCGCCGGGGCCGCCCAAGCCCACCCCGATAGATACCGTGCGGCAGGAGACCTCCAAGGAGGATCCCAAGCTCAAGACCTACACCTCCAACGCGAGCAACGAGGCGATGGTGCGCGAGGTGTCCGAGCGCCAGGTCAGCAAGAGTGCCGACGAGTTGCGCAAGACGCTCGAGAAGGAGCTCGGCCAGGGCACGCTCCAGCTCGACGAGGAGAAGAAGCGCATCGTCATCCGTATCGAGGAGCGCGGCGCCTTTCCGTCCGGCTCGGCTGACCTCGCGCCGGCATTTGCCGACGTGGCGCGCAGGATCGGCGAGTCGCTGGCCGATATCCCGGGGGAGATCGCGATCGAGGGTCATACCGACGACATCCCGATCAGCACTGCGCGTTTCCGCTCCAACTGGGATCTGTCGGCAGCGCGCGCGTCATCAGTGGCGAACGCGCTGCTCGCGACCGGCACCGTTGCGCCGGGACGGCTGCGTGTGCATGGCTTTGCAGAGACGCGTCCGCGGGTCGAGAACACATCGGCAGCCCTACGCGCGCAGAACCGGCGGGTCGAGATCGTGATCGACATGTCCGGGCCGATCGAGGTGCTGGAGAACCGGGCGCGCCAGCTGATCGGTGGCGGCCATTCCGAGTTGCTGCCCTTCATGGGCTGGCAGGCGGAATAGCCCTATGGCCCTCCGAGGCCGGGCTCAGCGCCGCAGGGCCTGAGTCAGACGGGTGAACTCGGCGCCAAAGTGGCGAATCATGTGCTTGAATTCCGCATGGCGGTTGGCGTCGAGCACGGGGTCGGCGTCGCCGCCGTCGGCCCAGATCACGCCAACCGGACGATCACCGAGGTGGATGGCGCCAAGCAGGAAGCCCGCCGGCCGCACATGCGCGCGCAGGACCTCGGGGAGTTGGCGGCGACCGGCCGCGAGCCGTGTGCGGTCGATGCAGGTAGATCCCGCCGCGTGGCGGAACAGGCGTGCGAGCAGGTTGTCGTCACCCGCAGGCACCCAGAGGGCTTTCGCATTGTCCTCGGGGGCAAAACCGTAGGCGAAGTAGCAGCTCAGGCGGTCTGCGGCAGAGGCTTTCAGGAACAGCAGGCAGCGCGCAAGGCCAAGGCCTTGCTCAAGCGTGTGCGCCGTGTCCGCAAAGAACGCGCGCAGGTCGCGATAGCGGCCGTGCTGGCAGTTCTGCATGAAGGCCTCGATGATCTCGGTGACAGGCTCACCGCCGATGCCGCCATGGGCCTTGGGCTGCGTCGCCTTGGGTGCTGCGCTTGAAGGCTCGTCGGCCTGTGTCTCGCCTTCTAGCCTCGTTGTCACCAGTCGGGTGCGGTCGTCGCCGGCGTGTTGTGAGCGAGCATGCCATCCGTCAGTGTGCGCGTCGCTGTCAGCCGGTCGCGCGGGCGCTCGGCTTGCGGGCATCTGCGCGCCGGGGCTGCGCGGTGGCGGTGGCGGCCAGAAAAAGCGCTCGCATGCGACCGGGCGATGGTCGATGAACGCAGCGGCATGGCTGATGCGTACTGCGACGCGACGCGTGCTTGCGACGATTTCGTCGAGCGGCAGGTTCGTCATCGCCGACGCAGCGTGCAGCAGTGTCGTGGTGTGGCCACCATACCAGTTGTCATGTGTCGCCCAGGCGATGAGGTGGGCAAGGACGGCATCCGCGCCGCGCTGGTGCAGATAGCGGGCGAGTGCGATCGGCAGCTCGGGGGCCATGCCCCCTTGCCAGGCGTAGCGGCCCGCGTGCGCAAGCATGGTGCCCGCCCTGTCCATGATCGTCGTCAGCGCCGGGCTCGCCGGCAGGCCAAGATCCTGCAGGTGGGCAGCGTTCAGTTCGACGGGGGAGCAGCCCAGCAGAGCCTCCTCCACCCGCGCACGCCGCTCGCCGGCCGCGGCGCGCACTTCGATCTCCTGGTGCAGTTCGGGGGCGGCGAGGGGGAGCTTCCAGCGCGCCACGCCGAGCAACAGCGTCAGCCATTCGAGATACTCGGCATGCTCGCCGCCGTGGTGGTGCGCCCAGTCGGCCTGCAGGACACGGCCGAACTGGCTCGTTGCCATCGCCCGTACCGCCTCGTGCCGGGCAGCGGCGCTTGCATCCAGGCCCTGGTCAGCACACCGTCTGGCCAGGGCCTGGACCTTGTCGACGCCAAGCATGTTGAGCGCATGCTGAAGGCCTTGCACCTCGCCGTCGATGCGCGGTTCGCGGGCGGCGAGCAAGATGACCTCGAGCGCAAGCGGGATGTCGCCGTGCAGCATGGTGCGCAGCGTGTCCATGCCGATCCCGGGGTCGAGCAGGGTCTCGAGCGCCTGTGCTGTCGACAGCACAGGCATGCGCACGGCGGCCAGTTCGCGCCGCCAGTAGTCCAGCCCCTTGGCCGTGCCATTCATGACTGCCGCCCCCTTGGCCTGGCCTCAGGACGCGCTGGCCGTGGGGTCAACGCGCGGTGTGGTAGGTGCCTGCGGCGGCGCGATGACCACCGACCTGCGGCCTGTGGTGCGTCTTGGGTCCGATCAGGCCGCCGACCAGCATGCCGAGCGCGCTTGCCGCCAGGCCGTAGAGCTGGGGCTCGACGTCGCCCTCGGTGACGAAGATCTCCAGCAGTAGCCAGGTCGACAGGCCGAGGATGATGGCCAGCGCTGCCCCCAGGTTGTTGGCGCGCTTCCAGAACAGGCCGGCGGCCAGGGGCACGAAAGCGCCGGCTAGCGTCACGCGATAGGCGCTCTCGACCATGTGGTGGATGGTGGCCTCTGTGGTGGTGGCGTACCAGGTCACGAGGACGGTGAACACCACCACGGTGACCCGCGTGCTGAACAGGAAGGCGCGGTCGCTCATGCCCGGGATGAAGCCGCGCAGCACGTTCTCGGAGAAGGTCACCGAGGGCGCGAGCAGGGTGCCCGAGGCGGTGCTCATGATCACCGACAGCAGGGCGCCGAAGAAGATCACCTGGGCGAAGAAGGGCATGTGCTGGAGGATCAGCGTGGGCAGGATGAGCTGCGAGTCCTGCTCCATCAGGCGCTCGACCATGCCGGGGTCGATGATGTTGGCGGTATAGGCGAGGAACAGCGGCACCGCAGCAAAGAAGAAGTAGCTCACCCCCCCCAGTGTGGTACCCCATACGGCGACGCGCTCGTTCTTCGACGAGTTGACACGCTGGAAGACGTCCTGCTGCGGGATCGAGCCCAGCGCCATGGTGGCGAAGGCAGCGAACCAGGCGATCATGTCGATGAGGTCGAGCGAAGGCAGCCACTCGAACTTGCCCTCGGCCGCGGCCTTGGCGATGACGAGTTCGAAGCCGCCAGCCTTGTCGCCGGCAAGCCAGGTGACCCACACCAGGCCGATCACGATCACGATCATCTGCACGAAGGTGGTCAGTGCCACCGACCACATGCCGCCGAACAAGGTATAGACCAGCACGACGGCGGCGCCGATCAGCATGCCCTCGTTCATGCTCACGACGTCGTTCGACAATACATTGAACACCAGTCCGAGCGCGGTGATCTGCGCCGCTACCCAGCCAAGGTAGGACAGCACGATGCAGATCGACAGCACGAGCTCGGTCGTGCGGTTGTAGCGCATGCGGAAGAAGTCGCCCAGCGTGAGCAGGTTCATGCGGTAGAGCGGGCGGGCGAAGATGAGGCCGAACAGGACCAGGCAGGCTGCCGCGCCCAGTGGGTCGGAGATCAGCCCACGGAAGCCTTCGTCCAGGAAGGTGGCCGAGATGCCGAGCACGGTCTCGGCGCCGAACCAGGTTGCGAACACCATCGCCAGCACGATGTACATCGGCAGGTTGCGACCCGCAGTGATGTAGTCGCGCGCATTGTGTACCCGGGTGGCGGCATACAGTCCGATGCCGATGGAAATGACCAGATAGGCGACGACAAGCCAGAGCAGCATCAGGGAGCCCTTCGTTGAGGCGCACGCACGCGCACGGTTGGAAAAACAGGCGCGAGTTTAGCAACAGGAGGCGTTGCGATGGGGGGCGAATGTGGTCGATCCGTGCGCGAACACGCCTGCTTCATTGCAGATCTGCAACGCTGTCGGCGAGCCGTGTCCGTTTCGCCGCGAACGCACGCAGCGTGGTCACGATGGTGGTGATCGCCTGCTCCAGCGTCTCCTCGTCGATGATCAGCGGTGGCGCCAGGCGCAGCACGTTGCCGTTGGTGTCGCGAGTGGCGATGGCGTGTGCGAGCAGGCGCTCGGCAATGGCGCCGGCGTCGGCGAAGTTCGGCTCGAAGGCGACCCCGACCAGCAGGCCCCGGCCACGGATCGCGCGCACGCCGGGCAGGTCCGCGTCGCGCAGGGACTGGATCAGGTGTGTGCCGAGCCGCTCGGCGCGCTCCCAGGGCCGGAGCTGTTCGAGCAGCGCCAGCACTTCGGTGCCTACGGCCGCTGCCAATGGGTTGCCGCCGAAGGTCGAGCCATGGTCGCCGGGGCCGAACACGTCCATGAGCGCGCGATCGGCAAGGAAGGCCGATACCGGCAGCAGTCCGCCGCCCAGGGCCTTGCCCAGGATGAGTCCGTCGGCACGCACGCCCTCGTGGTCGCAGGCGAGCAGGCGCCCGGTACGGCCGAGGCCGGTCTGCACCTCGTCGGCGATCAGCAACACCTTGTGCCGGCGGCAGATCTCGGCGCATCGGGACAGGTAGCCAGCCGGCGGCACCACGATGCCGCCCTCGCCCTGGATCGGCTCGACCAGAAAGGCAGCAGTGTCGGGGGTGATTGCCGCTTCGAGGGCGTCGGCGTCGCCGAAGGGGATGCGCTCGAGCCCCGGCGGGAAGGGGCCGAAGCCGGCGCGATAGTGCGCATTGGAGGAGAGTCCGACGATGGCGATGGAGCGGCCATGGAAGTTGCCATCGCAGGCGATGATGCGGGCCTTTCCGGGGGCGATGCCCTTGACCTGGTAGCCCCATTTGCGTGCCGCCTTCAAGGCCGTCTCCACGGCTTCCAGGCCGGTATTGACGGGCAGGGCGCGCTCATAGCCGAAGGTCGCGCACAGGCGCTCGAGGAAGACCGGCAGACGGTCGCTGGAGAAGGCGCGCGAGGTCAGCGCCAGGCGCTGGGCCTGCTCGGTCAGGGCCTGGACCAGGCGCGGGTGGCTGTGGCCGAAGCTCACTGCCGAGTAGGCGCTCATCATGTCAAGGTAACGCCGGCCGTCGGTGTCCCACAGCCAGACGCCCTCGCCACGCTGGAACACGGCGGGGAGCGGGGCGTAATTGGCGGCGCCGTAGCGGCGTTCCTTCTCGCGCAGCCAGGCGGTCGATGGGCCGAGCGCAGCAGCGGCAAGCTCGCGTACCCAGCGCATGCCGCTGCCGTCGGCATCCAGTTCGGGACGGTATTCGACGATCTCCAGCGCGATGAAGTCGGCGCAGGCGCGCAGACTGAACAGGCAGTCGGTGAGCGCACGGGGTGCCAGGCCGCCGGGCTCGGGGCAGCTCACCGCCGGGAAATGGCCCGGATCGAGGGCGTCGAGGTCGAGGCTGACGCCGAAGCCCGCCTGCTCGTCTGCGCGCACGATGCTCAGTGCATCGCAGAACACGGCCGCCAGACCGCGCTGCGCAATCTCCTCCATGTCGAAGATGCGCACGCCCAGACGCCTGAGCAGGTCGCGCTCCTCGGCCTCCCAGGCGCGTGCGCCGAGCACGCAGGTGCGCGCGGGATCCAGCGTCGGCCCGGGGATGTCGCACAGTTGCGGGTGGCCGACCCCCAGCAGCGCAGCCAGAGGCATGCCGTGGATGTTGCCGGAGTGGGTGCTGGTGTCGGTGTGGCTGTCGAGGTGGGCGTCGATCCACAGCAGCCCGGGGGAGCGTCCGCAGCGTCGGCCTACGCCTCGCCAGGTGCCTGCGGCGATTGCATGGTCACCACCGAGCACGAGCGGGAAGCTGCCGGGTGGCACTGCTGCCACATGGTCGGCGAGGCGACGGGCAAAGCGGCCATTGTCGTCGAGGCGCCGGGCCATGTCGGCGACTTCCGTGTTCTCGGCAGTGCTTGCCGGATCGGCTCCTGTCTGAGCTGCCGCCTGTGCAGGTACGCCGGCAGCGAGGGGGCGCAGGGTCTCGAGCCAGTCGACGCCGAGTCCGATTGCGTGCAGATGGGCGCAAAGGCCACCGCTTTGCAGACTGTCGGGGCTGGCCGCCGTACCTGGGGCAGGGGCGCCGAGCGCGCTCGCGGCGCCGATCACCCGGATCATCGAGTGAGGTACGTGCGGCGCCATGCCATCCATGCGTGTCGTCGTCATTACGGCACCTCCATGCATCCTGGTCGCGCCCGCACGCGGCGGGCCGAATCATGTGTGCATGAGTTGGATGCGGGGGCGCCCGATTCGTTCAGCCTCCGCTCGGCTCAGCCCAGCAGGCGATGCAGCTCGAGGCCGAGCAGGGTGGCTGCGACCGCGCCGACCAGCAGCAGCAGGCGGGTGAGCCGGCGCTGGCCGGCTGCCAGGTCGTCCAGGCGCTGCTGTTGCGCGCTCTGCTGGCGGCCGGATTCGGTCAGCGCATGGTGCACCAGGCGAGGCAGCTGCGGCAGCGTGCCGGCCCAGGCCGGTGCTTCTTCCTTGACGCCGCGCACCAGCGCACGCATGCCCATGCGCTCATCCATCCAGCGCTCCAGGAAGGGCTTGGCGGTCTTCCACAGGTCGAGCTCGGGGTCGAGCTGGCGGCCGAGGCCTTCGATGTTGAGCAGGGTCTTCTGCAGCAGCACGAGCTGGGGCTGCACTTCCATCTCGAAACGGCGTGCGGTCTGGAACAGGCGCAGCAGGGTCTTGCCGAAGGAGATGTCCTTGAGCGGCTTGTCGAAGATCGGCTCGCACACGGTGCGGATCGCGGCCTCGAACTCGTCCACGCGCGTCTTCGCCGGCACCCAGCCGGCTTCGATGTGGGCAAGCGCCACGCGCCGGTAGTCGCGCTTGAAGAAGGCGAGGAAGTTGGTGGCGAGGTAGTTCTTGTCCACCTCGTTGAGCGTGCCCATGATGCCGAAGTCGAGCGCGATGTAGCGCCCGTCGCGGTGCACGAAGATGTTGCCCGGGTGCATGTCGGCATGGAAGAAGCCGTCGCGGAACACCTGGGTGAAGAAGATCTCCACGCCGGCGCGCGACAGCGCCGACAGGTCGGTGCCCTGGGCGAGCAGCGCGGGCGTCTGCGAGATCGGCACGCCGCGCATGCGCTCCATCACCATGACCTTGCTGCCGCACCAGTCCCAATGCACTTCGGGCACGATGAGCAGCGAGGACTCCGTGAAGTTGCGCCGCAGTTGCGAGCAGTTGGCGGCTTCGCGCATCAGGTCGAGTTCGTCGTGCAGGTACTTGCTGAACTCGGCGACGACCTCGCGCGGCTTCAGGCGACGGCCCTCGGGCCAGATCTTCTCGAGCAGCACGGCAGCGACCTCGAGCAGCGCAAGATCGTGCTCGATCACGCGCTCGATGCCGGGGCGCAACACCTTGACGGCGACCTCGGTGCCGTCGGGCAGGCGGGCGAAGTGCACTTGCGCCACCGAGGCAGAGGCGACCGGGGTTCGCTCGAAGTCGTCGAAGACCTCGTCGATCGGTTTGCCGTAGAAGCCTTCCAGTACCGCCAGCGCCTGCTCGGTGGGGAAAGGGGGGACGCGGTCCTGCAGCAGCGCCAGCTCGTCGGCGAGGTCGGGGGGCAGCAGGTCGCGCCGGGTGGACAGCATCTGGCCGAACTTGACGAAGATCGGTCCCAGCGACTCGAGCGCCTGGCGAAGGCGTGCGCCGCGCGGCTGGGAAAACGTCCGCCAGAAGAAGATCGTATGCCATATGCGTGCAAGGCGTCCGCTGCTGTCGGCGTCGAGGACCATGCGGTCGAGGCCGAAGCGCAGGCTCACGGAGACGATCTTGGCGAGGCGGAAGAGGCGCACGTTGGGAAGCCGGGCAGACGCAAACCCGGGACTTTAGCCGGAAAGCGACGGCGGGGGAACGCCGCCTGTGCGTGACGCCTGCCACGGCGCGCAATCTGCGCTCACATCCTCGACCGGGCCCGAGGCTGCCTTCCGCTATAATCGCGCGTTTCGAATCCATCCCGAGTGCCATGAGCGCCGACCCCAAAGTCCTGTTGACCGACCTGCTCAAGACCGCGCTGAAGAGCGTGGCGCCCGACCTGGTCGATACGCCCATCCTGCTGGAGCGCCCGAAGCAGGCGAGCCACGGTGATTTCGCCACCAACCTCGCGCTGCAACTGGCCAAGCCGCTCAAACGCAATCCGCGCGAGCTCGCTGGTCTGCTGCTCGCCGAGCTTCCGGCCTCGAAGCTGGTCGAGAAGGCGGAGGTTGCCGGAGCCGGTTTCATCAACTTCACCCTGGCCGCAAGCGCCAAGACAGCGGTCGTGCGCGAGGTGCTTGGCAAGGGCGCGGGGTTTGGCCGTGGCGACGTCAAGGGCGTCAAGGTGCAGGTCGAATTCGTCTCCGCCAACCCGACCGGCCCGCTTCATGTCGGCCACGGCCGCGGTGCGGCCTACGGCGCCTCGTTGTCGGACGTGCTGGCGTTTGCCGGCTATGACGTCACCCGCGAGTATTACGTCAACGACGCCGGACGCCAGATGGACATCCTGGCGCTGTCGACCTGGCTGCGCTACCTGGCTTTCTTCGGTATCGAGATTCCGTTCCCGCCGAATGCCTACCAGGGCGACTACGTGATCGACATGGGCCGTGAGATGCGCGACGCGCATCAGGATCGCTTCGCCAGGGTCAGCGCCGAGCAGATCCTCGCCGGCACCCCCGGCTTGCCGCCGGCTGAGCGCAAGGACGACGAGGCCAAGCAGCAGCGCGAGGAACACCTCGATGCGCTGATCGCCAACGCCAAGAAACTGCTCGGCGAGGATTACCCCTGGGTGCATGGCTTCGCGCTCAACGAGCAACTCGGCGACGGCCGCGAGGACCTTCAGGAATTCGGCGTGCGTTTCGACAAGTGGTTCTCCGAGCAGAGCCTGTTCGACACCGGCCTGGTCGAGCGCGCGGTGACCCAGCTCGAGCAGCAGGGCCACATCTACCTGCAGGACGGTGCCAAGTGGTTTCGCTCCACTGCCTTCGGCGACGAGAAGGACCGCGTCGTGCAGCGCGAAAATGGCCTCTACACCTACTTCGCCTCGGACATCGCCTACCACCTCAACAAGTACGAGCGTGGCTTCGACCGCATCATCGACATCTGGGGCGCCGACCACCATGGTTACATCCCGCGCGTGAAGGGCGCCATCGCCGCGCTCGGCCTGCCGCCCGAGAAGCTCGAGGTGGCGCTGGTGCAGTTCGCAGTGCTGTACCGCAACGGCCAGAAGACCTCGATGTCCACCCGCTCGGGTGAGTTCGTCACCCTGCGCGAGCTGCGCCGCGAAGTCGGCAACGACGCCTGCCGCTTCTTCTACGTGCTGCGCAAGTCCGATCAGCACCTGGATTTCGACCTCGATCTTGCCAAGAGCCAGAGCAACGAGAATCCGGTGTACTACGTGCAGTACGCCCATGCCCGGGTGTGCTCGGTGCTCAACCAGTGGGGTGGCGAGGCGGTCGAACTGGCCGCGGCCGATCTCGGCCTGCTGCAGAACGAGCGTGAGCTTGCCCTGTGCGCCCGTCTGGCGAGCTTCCCCGAGCTGGTGCAGAACGCGGCTGCGGACTACGCACCGCACCAGATCGCCTTCTACCTCAAGGATCTCGCTGCCGACTTCCACAGCTGGTACAACGCCGAGCGCATGCTGGTCGAGGACGAGGCGCTCAAGCTCGCCCGCCTGGCGCTTGCCGCCGCGGTGCGCCAGGTGCTCGTCACCGGCCTGAAGATGCTGGGCGTGTCCGCGCCCGAGTCGATGTGATGCGGGGAGCGCAATCGTGAGTCGAGACCGCAAGCCGGCGCGTGCCGCCCGCGCGCCGGCCAGGAGCGCCGGCGGGACGCTGATCGGCATTTTCATCGGCTTGGTCTTCGGTGCGCTGATCGCAGCCGGTGCCGCCTGGTACTTCACCCGTGCCAACCCTTTCCAGCCCGCGCCGGTCGCGCCGCGCGTGCAGGCGCCCGACAACGGCCCCGCCGCCTTGCCGGGCAAGCCGGGCGATCGCCCGGTGGTCAAGCAGGATTTCGAGTTCTACCGCATCCTCCCGCAGGGTGAGAACGTGCCGGCCCAGGCCCCGACCCCGACCACCCCGCCGACCCTCCAGGCGCCGGTCGAGGATGCAGTCGCGCGACCGGTCGAGCGTCTGTACCTGCAGGTCGGAGCATTCGAGAATCCGAGCGAGGCCGACAATCTGAAGGCCCGCTTGGCCCTGTCCGGCATCCAGGCCAGCGCCCAGCGCGCCCAGCTCGAAGATGGGCGGGTGGTGCATCGGGTCCGGATCGGCCCCTTCGCGCGCCCGGAAGACATGAACCCGATGCGCGCGCGTCTGGCCGAGGCCGGCTTCAATGCCTCGGTAAGCCGCGGCAACCCTTGATCTCCAGATGTGGCGGCCGGGAACACCCGGCACACCGCAGCGTCTGATTGACCTGACAGCCAACGGAGCACAGCATGAATCGTCGTGATGCACTCAAACTCAGCGCCCTCGCCCTTGCCTTGCCGACCGCATCCGTGAGCTGGGCGCAGAGCCCGTTCACCGTGTTGAATCCGCCGCAGAAGGGGGATGATCCGAGCAAGATCGAGGTCGTCGAGTTCTTCCACTACGGCTGCCCGCACTGCCGTGATTTCGATCCGCTGATCAGCGACTGGAAAAAGAAGCTCCCCGAGGACGTTTCCTTCCGCGCAGTGCCGGCGATCTGGAACAACGCGCAGCTCACCGGGCTTGCGCGCCTTTACTACGCGGCCGAGGTGTCAGGTCAGCTCGACGCCATTCACGGTGCGGTGTTCGTGGCCGTTCAGGAGGAAAAGCGCCCGCTGTTTACCGAGGAGCAGGTGCGTGAGTGGGTGAGTGGCAAGGTGGCCGACCCGGCCAAGTTCATGGATGCCTACAAGTCCTTCGGGGTGAATTCGCTGGTGCAGCGCGCGGACCAGCTCGCGCGGGCGATGAAGGTCCAGGGTGTTCCCACCGTGGTCATCGATGGCACATATGTGACGTCTGCCTCGCTCAGTGGCAGCCACGTCAATACGCTCAAGGTGACCGACCAGCTCATCGCCCGTGTGCGCGAGGAGCGCAAGGGTAAATGAGCGTCGTCCAGTCGGGCGTGCCCAGTCCCGCTCAGCCGTCGGCGGGTGAGTCCGGCGAGGACAGCGGCGAGCGCAGGCGCATCCAGCGCTTCCTTGCGCTGCGCCGTGGCGAGCCCTGCTTCTGGGTCGATATCGACGGCCTGGGCCGCCGGGCCTTGCGCGACATCTCGGTCGAGGGCTTCTCGGTCGGTGCCGAAGCCGGCTTGGCCGAGGGGGCCTTGTTCGGCTTCGTGCTGCATCGAGAGGGGGTGCCTGATCTGATCAGGGGGCGCGCCCAGGTCGTCAATTGCATCGCCGCGACGGCGCAGGCGGGTTGCCGCTTCGTTGCGCTCGAGGGCGAGGATCGTGAGCGCCTGCACGACTGGCTGATCGCCCTGGTCATCATGAACGCAAGCGTGCGCATCACCGAGAAGGATGCGGCGGCAATCGTCGATGGCCCTTCGCTGATCTCAGCGCCCGCGCTTACTGCACATGAAAAGGCCGCCCGCTCCAACCGGAGGGGCGGCCTTTCTGCGTAGCGGGCTCAGGCCTCGGCTTCGGTTTCCCGGCGCCGCTGTCTGGGTTTCTGCATTGCATAGACCAGGCCCAGGAGCACGAAGGCCGGGACGAACATCCACTCCTTGGCGGGGCGCTCACCCGCGGGCAGCTCGATCGTCGTGATGGTGAAGCCCTGCTCGAGGCCCAGCTTCTCCGCCTGGCTGCCGAAGCGCACCGCGGCAATCTGGACATCGTCGCCAAGGGACATCACGGTCAGGCCCATCGCGTTGAGCCGTTCGCGTGCCGGGCCGCGCTCGCCCAGCGGCAGCAGCACACCCTTGGAGATGTCGCGGCCTTCCAGGCTCATGCCTTCGATCCATATCCGCAGCTTGCCGTTGCGCGGTGCCTCCTCCACCAACCGGCTGAGCTCGGTTGGCGCGACCTCGTCGTAGGGCGGATAGAGCATGTCCATCCAGAACCCGGGCCGGAACAGGGTGAAGGTGACCAGCAACAGCAGGATGGTCTCGTGGATGCGGTTCCTGGCGATGAAGAAGCCCTGGGTCGCCGCGGCGAACATCATGCTTGCCACCGTGGCGGTGACGATCGTCAGCACGAGCTGGAAGCTGCTGTCGATGCCGATCAGCAGCAATTGCGTGTTGAAGATGAACATGAAGGGCAGTACTGCGGTGCGCAGGCTGTAGCCGAATGCGGTGAGGCCGGTGCGTATCGGGTCGCTCTTGGCGATGCCGGCCGCGGCATAAGAGGCCAGGCCCACAGGCGGCGTCACGTCGGCCATCAGACCGAAGTAGAACACGAACATGTGCACCGCGATCAGCGGCACCAGCAGCCCGCTCTGCGCCCCCAGCTCGACGATCACCGGCGCCATCAGCGACGACACCACGATGTAGTTCGCCGTGGTCGGCAGCCCCATGCCGAGGATCAGGCAGATGACTGCGACCAGCACCAGCATGATCATCAGGTTGCCGCCCGAGAGTACCTCGACCAGCTCCGTCATCGCCAGGCCGATCCCGGTCAGGGTCACTGTGCCGACGATCACGCCTGCGGTGGCGGTGGCGATGCCGATGCCGATCATGTTGCGCGCGCCGGTGACCAGACCCGACAGCAGGTCGTGGAAGCCCTGGCGGGTTGCGGCGCCGAGCGCACCGGTGCCGCGGAACAACGCGAACAGCGGGCGCTGGGTGACGAGAATGAACATCAGGAACAGCGTCGCCCAGAATGCCGACAGCGCGGGCGAGAGCTGCTCGACCATCAGGTTCCAGATCAGCGCTGCTACCGGCAGCAGGAAGTGCAGGCCGGACTTGAGCGTGGGGCCGATCTCGGGCAGGTACTCCATGGTCTCGCCCGGCTTCTCGAGGTGCAGTTCGGGGTACTTCGCGCCATGGCGGACAATGAAGATGTAGGCAATGAGCATCAGCACGCCGACCACGATGAAGGCGCCGTCGCCAAAGAGGTCCTTGATCCAGCCAAAGCCCCAGTAGATTACCGCGGACAGGATCACCAGCCCGGAGAAGGTCATCAGCGTCGTGATCACCGCCTTCTGCCAGGGCAGCGGCTCGCGTCGCGGCAGGCCCTTCAGGTCCATCTTCAGGGCCTCGAGGTGCACGATGTAGAACAGCGCGATGTAAGAGATCAGCGCGGGCAGGATGGCGTGCTTCATCACCTGCACGTAGGTGATGCCGACGTACTCGACCATGAGGAAGGCCGCGGCGCCCATCACCGGGGGCATGATCTGGCCGTTGACCGAGGAGGCGACCTCGACCGACGCCGCCTTGTCGGCACGGTAGCCCACGCTCTTCATGAGCGGGATCGTGAAGGTGCCGGTGGTGACCACGTTGGCGATCGACGAGCCGGAGATCAGGCCGGTGCTGGCCGATGCGACCACGGCGGCCTTGGCCGGACCGCCGCGCATGTGGCCGAGAAGCGCGATCGCCGACTTGATGAAGTAGGCGCCCGCGCCTGCGGTCTCGAGCAGCGCACCGAACAGCACGAACAGGAAGATGAAGCTGGTCGACACGCCGAGTGCCACGCCGAACACGCCCTCGGTGGTCAGCCACATGTGGCTCATGCCCTTGGCCAGCGAGGCGCCGCGGTGGGCGATCACGTCGGGCATGTACGGGCCGAAGAAGATGTAGCACAGGAACACGACGGCGAGGATCACCATCGGCAGGCCAAGTGCGCGGCGCGCGGCCTCGAGCAGCAGGGTGAGGCCGACCACGGCGGTGGCAATGTCCATGTCGGTGGGCAGGCCGGGGCGGGTCGACAGCTCGCGGTAGAACAGGAACAGGTAGGCCGCACAGTAGGCCCCTGCGCCGGCGAGGATCCAGTCCTGGATCGGCACGCGGTCGCGTGGCGAGCGCTTGAGCGCGGGGTAGGCAGCAAAGGCCAGGAACACGGCGAAGGCGAGATGGATTGCACGTGCCTCGGTGTCGTTGAACACGAACACGCCTAGCGAGAAGGGCAGCGGCGAGGCAATCCAGAGCTGGAACAGCGACCATGCCAGCGCCACCACGAGCAGCACGTTGGCGGTCAGGCCGGTGGGCTTGCGTCCGCCGGTATCGGCTTCGGCAACGATTTTCTGCAGTTCTTCGTCGGACAGCTCGAAGTTGTCCTTGTTGTCATTTTTGCGGGTCATGAGCAGCGCCCCTCGAAGTCGGATCGGAGACGACAACGGCGGGGGGCTGGGCGCCCGCCGCCGTTGTCTGAAGAGCATCCGGCACCGCCCGAAGGGTGCCGGCCGGCGGACTTACATCCAGCCCTTCTCCTTGTAGTACTTCACCGCACCCTCATGCAGCGGGGCCGACAGGCCGTCCTTGATCATGTGCGCGGGATCGAGGTTGGCGAAGGCAGGGTGCAGCTTCTTGAAATCCTCGAAGTTCTCGAACACGGCCTTGACCATCGTGTAGACGGTGTCAGCCGGTACCTTGGCCGAGGTCACGAAGCTCGCCACCACGCCGAAGGTTTCAGCCGGATCGGGGTTGTTGGCGTACATCCCGCCCGGAATCGAGACCTTGGCGAAATAGGGGTGCTCAGCCACAAGCTTGTCCACGCCGGCTCCGGTGATCGACACCAGCTTGGCGCCGCAGGTCGTGGTCACGTCCTGGATGTTCGCCGCCGGGTGGCCGACAACGAAGGCAAAGCCGTCGATCTTGTTGTCGCACAGCGCCGAGCCATGCTCATCCGGGCGCAGCTCGGACACCAGCGAGAAGTCCGAGGTCGACATGCCGATCGCGGGCAGCAGCATGTCCATCGTGGCGCGTTGACCCGACCCCGGGTTGCCGACGTTGAAACGCTTGCCCTTGAAGTCTTCCATCTTCGCGACACCGGCTTCCTTGCGGGCGAGGATGGTGAGCGGCTCAGGATGCAGCGAGAACACCGCGCGCAGGTCGGACACGGCGCCACCTTCGGCGAACTGTGCCTTGCCGTTGATGGCGTTGAACTGCACGTCGGACTGGGCGACGCCGAAGTCGAGCTCGCCAGTCTTGATGGTGTTTACGTTGTATACCGAGCCGCCGGTGCTCTCCACCGAGCAGCGCAGGCCGTGCTGGGCGCGGTCCTTGTTGATCAGACGGCAGATTGCGCCGCCTGCGGCGTAATAGACGCCTGTGACCCCACCGGTGCCGATGGTGACGAACTTCTGCTGCGCCTGGGCCGGTGCGGCACCGAGGGTGCCGACGAGGGCAAAGGCAGCGGCAATGGCGGTCAGTTTCTTCATGGATTCCTCCTGGGTCGTGTCAACGAGGGTGAGAGCGTGGTCGCCCGTACGTGCAGGGGGTGTCCGTCACGAGGGCGTGCGCGGCAGGACACCAGATCATGGCGTGACAGGCTGTCGATCGGCCAACGCAAGAGCCGACAGCTTTTCACAACCTGCGTTTCGGCGCTAGTCGGGTTTCCCGCAGGGCGCAGTGGAGCGCGCTTTGAGGCGTACTACAATGCGCTGCCGGATGTGGAGGACATACGTTGATTGCACAGCAGCCAGGAGTGACGAGGAGGGAGGCTTGGGACGACGATGGCGGGCAGCGCCATGAACGGGCGGACGGTGGTGCGCGCATCGTGTCGCTGGTGCCCTCGCTCACCGAGCTGCTGTTTGCGCTCGGCCTTGGCGGGCAAGTGGTCGGTCGCACGGGGTTCTGTGTGCACCCGCGCGAAGCGCTGCGTGCGGTGCCGAAAGTAGGGGGCACCAAGGACGTCCGGCTGGAGCGAATTCGCGAGCTCGAGCCCACCCATGTGCTGGTCAACATCGACGAGAACAGGCGTGAGACGGTGGACGAGCTTGCCGCCTTCGTGCCCCACATCGTCGTCACGCATCCCTGCTCCCCGCAGGACAACTTGCGCCTCTTCGATCTGCTGGGCGGGGTGTTCTCGGCCGCGCAGCGTGCAGCGCTGCTTGCCGCCGAGTTGCGCGCAGCCCTCGACGAGGCTGCTGCGCTGCGTGCGGAGCTCGATGATGAGCGCGTTCTTTATCTGATCTGGCGCGAGCCGTGGATGACGGTGGCGCGTGACACCTATATCGCGGCGACGCTCGCCGAGGTCGGTTGGGAGACCCTGCCGGCGCGCCATGGCGGTGCGCAGGGCGCAGCGCGCTACCCCGCCTTCGAGTGGGGTGAGCCCTGGCTCGCGCAGGTGGAGCGCGTGCTGCTGTCGAGCGAGCCCTACAGGTTTCGCGACCTGCATGTGACCGAAGTTGCCGGTCTGTCCGCCCTCCCGGCGCAGCTCGTCGACGGCGAGATGGTTTCCTGGTACGGCAGTCGGGCCGCGGAGGGGCTGCGCTACCTGTGTGCCCTTCGCCGCAGCCTCAGGGAGCGAGCTGGCGGCTGAACGCCTCGGGCGTGACGATGGCGAGAAGGCCGGAGATACCGCGCCTGCGCGCCATCTTCAGCAGTGCGCGGTCGCGCGTGAGCAGGTGGGTCGCGCCGGCGCCCACGGCCAGTTCGAGGAACTTCTGGTCATCGGGATCCTTGCAGGCCGGCAGTGTCGGGGCAGGCGGCATCGCGATCTCGCGAATCCGTCCGCGGTAGGCCGACAGCAGTGCTTCGCGGGCCTCGAGGCCCTGGCCGAACTGGGCGTAGCCGAGCACGGCACGCAACTCGCCGAGCGTGTCTGCACACGCCAGCAGAGGCGGCCGGCTGCGTTCGATCCAGTCGCGCAGCGCGGCGAGCGCTGGGTCGCGGAACATCCACAGTGCGAGCACGGTATTGGTGTCGAGTACCAGGCGGACGTCTGGATGCGTCATCGGGTCGATCGTCAACGAAAAAGGGGAGGGTTCCCCCTCCCCGGAGTGGCTAGGCAAGGCTCAGGCGGCAGCCTTGGCGTCCACGCGGATCTTCACGAAGCTGCCAGGAGCGTCCTCGATCGGCTTGATCTTGCCCTTGGCCGGATCGCGCGCCTCGACCTGTTCGCCGTCATGCGACGTGACCCAGGCTTGCCAGTCGGTCCACCAGGAGCCCGGGTGCTGCTGCGTGCCTTCGAACCAGGCGTCCGCGGTTTCGGCCAGCTTGGCAGCCGGGTTGATCCAGTAGCCGTACTTGTTGGCGGCAGGCGGGTTGACGATGCCGGCAATGTGGCCGGAACCGCCGAGCACGAAGCGCACCGGGCCACCGAAGCGGCGCGCACCCATGTAGGTGCTCTTCCACGGTGCGATGTGGTCTTCGATCGTGGAGATGAAGTAGCACGGCACCTTGATCTTGCCGAGGTCGATCGGCACGCCGTCGATCTCGATGCCGCCCGGCTCGATGAGGCGGTTCTCCATGTACATCCTGCGCAGGTAGAAGCTGTGCATGGTCGCCGGCATGCGCGTGGAGTCGGAGTTCCAGTACAGCAGATCGAACGGGAAGGGGTCCTTGCCCATCAGGTAGTTATTGACCACGAAGGACCAGATGAGGTCGTTGGCGCGCAGCATATTGAAGGTGCCGGCCATCTCCGAACCTTCCAGATAGCCGCGCTCGAACATCTTCTTCTCGAGGCTGGTGACCTGGCCTTCGTCGATGAACACGCCGAGCTCGCCCGGATCGGTGAAATCGGTCATCGTGGTGAAGAAGGTCGCCGAGGCGATACGCTTCTGGCGCTTGCCGGCAAGGTAGGCCAGGGTGGTGGCGAGCAGGGTGCCGCCCAGGCAGTAGCCGGCGGCGTTGACTTCCTTCTCGCCGGTCTGCTTCTCGATGGCTTCGAGTGCGGCCACGACGCCTTCCTGCACATAGGCGTCGAAGCTCTTCTCGGCCAGGCGCTCGTCCGGGTTGACCCAGGAGATCACGAATACGGTATGGCCCTGGTCCACCGCCCACTTGATGTAGGAGTTCTTCTCGCGCAGGTCGAGAATGTAGAACTTGTTGATCCAGGGCGGAACGATCAGCAGCGGCTTCTTGAGCACCTTGTCGGTGCTCGGCGTGTACTGCAGCAGCTGCATCATCTCGGTCTGGAACACGACCTTGCCCGGCGTGGTGGCGACGTTCTTGCCCAGCTCGAAAGCCGTGGTGTCGGTCATCTTCACGCGCAGGTTGCCGCCGCCGTCCTCGACGTCGCGCAGCAGGTTGTTGAGGCCCTTGAGCAGGTTCTGGCCGTGGCTCTTGACCGTTTCGCGGAAGACCTCGGGGTTGGTCATCGCGAAGTTCGACGGCGACAGGGCATCGATGTACTGGCGGGTGTAGAAGTTGACCTTCTTCTGCGTCTGGTCGTCGAGACCATCGACACAGCTCACCGTGTCATGGATGTGACGGGCGGCGATGAGGTAGGACTGCTTGATGAAATCGAACAGGAAGTGCTGTTCCCACTCCTCGTCCTTGAAACGCTTGTCGGACTTCTCGGGTGCGGCGACCGGCGCGGCATTGAGGCCGGCGAAGCGCATCATCGAGTGCTGCCACAGCGAGAAGTAGTCCCACACCAGGTTCATCTGCGCCTGGGCGAGCTTGTAGGGGTTCGACAGCAGCTTGGCCATCATGTCCATGAAGGCTTGGGCGATGCCGAGCTCGTCGGCTGGCGCAGAGACGCCTTTCTTGAGCTGGCGTTGCACATGGTCGCTGATCAGGTGCGAGGCGCGGCGCGCCACCTCGGCGTAGGTCTTGGCGACTTCTTGCGGATCGGGCAGTTCTGCCTTCTGGGGGTCGTTGCTGGGTGCAGCCATGTTGTTTGGGCTCCTGTGGTCGCGCGGGGCGGGCTAACGGCAAGTGGTGAAGCGGACCAGGCCGCTCGCATCGACCTCTCTCGAGAGTGCTCCCTGCCTCTCGAGATGGTTGAGGTGGGCAATGGCCTCCCCCATGGCGAACATGACCTGATGGGTATCGAGTTCGCGGGGAAACAGCGTCCCGAGCAGGTCGCCCGCGCTGCTGGGCGTGCTGCAAGCATTGAGCAGCGCGCCACAGCGCTCGCGGTGATGCTCGATGAGCTGGTCCACGCGGACCCTGATGCCCTTGAAAGGTTTGCCGTGCGATGGTAGCACGAGCGTGTATTCGGGCAATGTGCATAGTGCCCGTAGCGAGTCGATGAACCAGCCCAGCGGGTCGTCGTCGGGCGTAGCGGCGTAGACGCTGATGTTGGTCGAGATGCGCGGCAGCAGCATGTCGCCTGAGATCAGGATCCCGAGCTCGGCACAGTGCAGGCTCGCATGTTCCGGGGCATGACCGTGGCCGACGATGACACGCCAGTTGTGGCCGCCGATCTGCAGCTCGCTGCCGGCGAACAACCGGCTGAACGTGCCGGGCAGTTCGGGCACGCCGCGCCGGTAGGCGTTGCCACGTGCGCCAAGGGCTTCGAGCCGTGCTGCGTCGAGGCCATGGCGGCGGAACTGAGCGACCATGTCCGGTACACAGTAGCCCGGCAGCTGATGCCAGATGGCGTGGGCGGCGAGGAATTCCCCCTGTGTCATGTGGATCGTGGCACCATCGCGCGCCGCCAGCCAGGTCGCGAGGCCGAGGTGGTCGGGGTGGTGGTGGGTGACGATCACCCTGCGCACCGGGCGCGGGTCGGCAGCGAAGATCGCCGTCCATGCGGCACGCGTGTCGTCCTGTCCGTAGCCGCAGTCGATGACGGTGAGCGCGTCGCCGTCATCGAGCAGCCACAGGTTGATATGATCGAGGGCGAAGGGCAGCTTCATGCGTACCCAGCACACGCCGGGTGCAATTTCGAGCGTGTGGCCGGCGTCGGGAAGTTGGTCGATCGGGTAGCTAAGCATGGTTCGCGTTCTTGCGCTCAGGTTGTGGTCGGGGGCGTGGCCGGTGGGTGCCGATTGAAGAATGGCCAGGAATCTGTTTAACTTTTGCGATTGTGTTGTTATTTTCAGACAAAACAAGGGTTTGATGTCGGTCTGCGCAGCTGTTGCCTGCGCCGCGGGCATAACTGAACATGGGTAACGAAGAAACCTATTCCATCACCGAACTTGCGCGCGAGTTCGACATCACCCCGCGTGCCATCCGATTCTACGAGGACCAGGGTTTGTTGACCCCGGCTCGCGCAGGCCGGGCGCGTGTCTATACAAAGGCCGATCGCACCCGTCTCAAGCTCACCTTGCGCGGCAAGCGGCTCGGCCTCTCGCTTGCCGAGATCCGCGAACTGCTCGACATGTACGGCGGCGTGCGCAACTCGAGCACGCAGCTGCAGCGCTTTCTGGGCGTACTTACTGTGCGCCGCGCAGCACTCGAGCAGCAGCGCAAGGACATCGAGGCTGTGCTGGACGAAATCGACATGCTTGAGCAGCAGTGCCAGGCATTGCTCGGCGACAACGCGGAGGGCGCCGCCGCTGCACGCGCCGAACTCGCGCGTCGCATCCAGCGGGCAAGCGTGAGCTGAAAGCGCTCGCCCGCTTTTTTTGCGCTGCAGTTTACGTTAACGTAAACGTCAAGCTCGGGAAAGAGCCCCCAATCGACTGAAGAGGTGACGCATGAGACCGGAGATGCCCCAGTTCCAGCCCAAGGACCCGGGCTACGCTGCGCGTGTGCGTGCCAGCTTTGGCCTGCAGCAGGCAATGCAGCTGATCGGTGCAGAGCTGGCGATCGTCGAGCCCGGCTACACCGAGATCCATCTGCCGTTCAAGGCCGAGATCTCGCAGCAGCACGGCTATATCCATGGCGGGGTGGTCGGCATGATCGCCGATTCGGCCGCGGGCTATGCCGCCAACACACTGACCCCCGCTGATACCAGCGTGCTCACCGTTGAGTACAAGCTCAACCTCGTTGCCCCTGCAGACGGCCAGCGCCTGGTAGCACGCGGTGAGGTGATCAAGCCGGGCCGCACGCTGATCATCACGCGTGCCGAGGTGTTCGCCATCCGTGACGAGCAATGGACCTTGTGCGCGATCATGCAGCAGACCATCATGGCCATGCAGGGCAAGAGCGAGCGATCCGGCTGAGGGCAGCCGGGCGTAGCGCCGCCTGAAGAAACCCAGGGGGAAAGTTGAATGAGCAGTCGCATCATCGCACTCGGCGCGTCGGATACCGTCGAAATCGGCCATGTCCGCCAGTTTTTCCGCAACTATGCGGCGTGGCTGGGCGTTGACCTGAGCTACCAGGGCTTTGCTGACGAGGTTGCCAACCTGCCCGGGGCGTATGGAGAAGCCGATGGCCGGCTGTTCTACGCCGAGCTCGATGGCCGGCCGGCCGGTTGCGTAGGCGTTCGCCGCTTCTCGGAGGGTGTGTGCGAGATGAAGCGGCTCTATGTCGATCCCGATGCGCGTGGTCATGGCCTTGGCCGCCAGCTCGCGATGGAGGCGATCAAGGCGGCCCAATCCTTGGGCTACCGGCGCATCCTGCTCGACACCCAGCCGGCGATGCGCATTGCGCTGAAGCTTTACCGCGAGCTCGGCTTCACCGAGGCGCCTGCCTATTACCCCTCACCGATCGAAGGCACGATCTTTCTCGCCCTCGACCTTGCCACCTGGTCCGAGGACGAGGTCCGCAACGAGAACCTGTTCCACCTCTTCGACTACAACCAGGCCTGGTCACGTCAGGTACAGCAACTCGACCCTGGCTTCTTCGAGAAGCTGTCGCATCTGCAGACGCCGGACTATCTGTGGATCGGCTGTTCCGATTCGCGTGTGCCGGCAAACCAGATCGTCGGCTTGCTGCCGGGCGAGGTCTTCGTCCATCGCAATGTCGCCAATGTGGTGGTGCATACCGACCTCAACTGCCTTGCCGTGGTCCAGTACGCGGTCGATGTGCTCAAGGTCAAGCACATCATGGTCGTCGGCCACTATGGCTGCGGCGGCGTCAAGGCCGCGCTCGAGCGTGCCCGCGTCGGCCTCGTCGACCTCTGGCTGCGGCACGTGCAGGACGTCCACGTCCGCCATCTGGACGAGGTCAACGCCTTGCCGCCCGAACTGCGCCACGACCGCCTGTGCGAGCTCAACGTGCTCGAGCAGGTGCTCAACGTTGCCCAGACCGTGGTGGTGCAGGACGCCTGGCAACGCGGCCAGCCACTCACCGTCCACGGCTGGATCTACGGCCTCAAGGACGGCCTGATCCGAGATCTCGGCCTCAACGTCAGTCGTCGCGAAGACCTGCTGCCGCGCTACATGGCAGCGCTCGAGACGCTCGGTAGCTGAGCCTATCCACACTTCATTCGAACAGCCTCAACAGGAGAACTGCATGTCCGATCCCGTCGTCATCGTGTCCGTCGCCCGCACGCCGCTGGGCGGCTTCCAGGGCGAGCTGTCCAGCCTGACCACGCCGCAGCTCGGCGCTATCGCCATCAAGGCGGCGGTGGAGCGCGCCCGCCTGGCACCCGAGCAGGTACAGGAAGTGATCATGGGTTGCGTGCTGCCTGCCGGCCTCGGTCAGGCGCCCGCCCGCCAGGCCGTGCTCGGTGCAGGGCTGCCGCTGTCGGCCGGCTGCACCACCATCAACAAGGTGTGCGGTTCGGGCATGAAGGCCACCATGCTGGCACACGATCTCATCCTCGCCGGCAGCAACGAGGTGATGGTCGCCGGCGGCATGGAGTCGATGTCCAACGCCCCCTACCTGCTGGCGAAGGCGCGTGGCGGCTACCGCCTCGGCCATGGTCAGATGTTCGACCACATGTTCCTCGACGGTCTGGAAGACAGCTACTCGAAGGAAAACAAGGGGCGCCTGATGGGCACCTTTGCAGAGGACTGCGCCAGCCACTTCAGCTTCAGCCGTCAGGCCCAGGACGAGTTCGCAATCGCCTCGACCACCCGTGCCCAGGCAGCAATCAACAACGGAGACTTCACCTGGGAGGTGGCACCGGTCACCGTGCCAGGCCGCAAGGGCGATGTCCTCGTCGACAAGGACGAGCAGCCGCTGAAGGCGCAGATCGACAAGATCCCGGGCCTCAAGCCCGCATTCAAGAAGGACGGCACGGTGACCCCGGCCAACTCGAGCTCGATCTCCGACGGTGCCGCCGCCCTCGTGCTGATGCGGCGGTCCACCGCCGACAAGCTCGGCCTCAAGCCGGTCGCCACCATCGTTGGCCATGCCACTCATGCGCAGGAGCCGCAGTGGTTCACCACCGCGCCGGTGGGCGCGATGCAGAAGGTGCTGGCGAAGGCCGGCTGGAGCACCGACGACGTCGACCTGTGGGAAATCAACGAAGCCTTCGCGGTCGTCACCATGGCCGCGATGCACGAGATGAAGCTGCCGCACGACAAGGTCAACGTGAACGGCGGCGCCTGCTCGCTCGGTCACCCGATCGGCGCCTCGGGTGCGCGCATCCTGGTCACGCTGATCGGCGCGCTGCGCAAGCGCGGCCTCAAGCGCGGTGTGGCCAGCCTGTGCATCGGCGGTGGCGAGGCCACGGCGATGGCGATCGAGGTCGATACCGCGGTGGCCTGCGGCTGATTCCGAACGACGGCAGTGGGGACGCCCACGAGGTGGCCCTGCTGCGCTCCCAGCAGAGATTTCTACAAGGACAGCAGTGCAATGATTCTTACCCCGGAACAGGAACTCATCCGCGACTCGATGCGCGCCTTTGCGCAGGAGCGCCTGGCCCCCTTCGCCGCCGAATGGGACCGCAACCACACCTTCCCGCGCGAGGCGCTGAATGAGCTCGCTGAACTCGGCGCGCTCGGCATGGTGGTGCCCGAAGAGTGGGGCGGCGCCGGCATGGACTACATGAGCCTGGTGCTGACGCTGGAAGAGATCGCGGCTGGCGACGGCGCCACCTCGACCATCGTCAGCGTGCAGAACTCGCTGCCCTGCGGGATCATCAACCGCTTCGGCAACGATGCGCAGAAGGAGGCCTGGTTGAAGCCGCTCGCCCGTGGCGAGAAGCTCGGCTGCTTCTGCCTTACCGAGCCGCATGTCGGCTCCGATGCCTCGGCGATCCGCACCAGCGCGGTCCGCGAAGGCAACGAATGGGTGCTCAACGGCGTCAAGCAGTTCATCACCACCGGCAAGCATGCCGATGTCGCCATCGTGTTCGCGGTGACCGACAAGAGCGCCGGCAAGAAGGGCATCACCTGCTTCCTGGTGCCGGCTGATGCGCCTGGCTACCAGGTCGGCCGCATCGAGGAGAAGATGGGCCAGAAGGCTTCCGACACCACCCAGATCCTGTTCGAGAACTGCCGCGTCCCGGCCGACTCGGTGATCGGCGCCGAAGGCGAGGGCTACAAGATTGCGCTCTCCAACCTAGAGGCCGGCCGCATCGGCATCGCCGCGCAGTGCCTGGGCATGGCGCGCGCCGCGCTCGAGGCGGCGGTCAAGTATGCGCAGGAGCGCGAGAGCTTCGGCAAGCCGATCTTCGAGCACCAGGCGGTCAACTTCCGCCTCGCCGACATGGCGACTCAGCTCGAAGCCGCGCGCCAGCTCGTGTGGCACGCCGCCACCCTCAAGGACGCCGGTCGCCCCTGCCTCAAGGAGGCTTCGATGGCCAAGCTGTTCGCCTCCGAGATGGCCGAGCGCGTCTGCTCGGATGCCATCCAGGTGCACGGCGGCTATGGCTACGTCACCGACTTCCCGGTCGAGCGCATCTACCGCGACGTGCGCGTGTGCCAGATCTACGAAGGTGCGAGCGACATCCAGAAGCTGGTGATCGGGCGCGCGCTGACGAGCTGATCGCGGCGCCGTCGGCGGCGCGGAGCGGGGGGGGGGGGGGGGGGGGGG